>NZ_JBFRJJ010000018.1:0-72401 GCF_041468785.1 Shewanella sp. 10N.286.52.E4 | reverse complement strand
TCCGAACGCCGAGAATAATATAAGTATCAGGCTCACTTGTAAACAGGATTTTTTAAAAACTTATTCAAATGGTCATCAAATAGACTTTTTCGTTATTATTTAATCTAATTCAAATAGAGCTGGTGCTTTTTGAACTCAAAAATGATTAATAAAACGCTTTTAAACCTTCACTAGACTTGAATCATTTCAATGATATGACGATATAGTGTGCTAAAATCTTTTTAATGATTTCTAAAACGTAAAGCTATGACCACAACTTTAATCCCAACCTCGCAACTTGCACCACAATATACTTTGCCTCAATCTTTACCAAGTACCATTTATTTAAGCCAGTTGTTACTTGGCCAAGAGCGTTGTGTTGATGCTTTTAACTTAATGAGCAAAGTTGAGCAACAGCATTTATATTTGGCCGACTATGCAAGTATCGATCGTGCCCTCTTTATAAAAGCCCTGGTTGGGCAAGCCGATACGCCTTCTGATTCATACCTCGTTGCCACGAAAAGTAAAAACGAAAACCATGAATTTAGTTTTCGCTGGCAAACAGAGCTTCCTTCAGCCAATGTCGGCACTATAGCCAGTCAAAACCAGTTATTTAGTTATGTAAGTGGTCAAATTCGCCGAGCTGATTTAATTGGTAAAATGCAGAAAACAGATAAAGCCAGTCAATATAAAGCTGGAATACTTGCATCGAACCACTTTGTATTTATTGATGTCGAATCGCTTTGGAAACGCGAGGGACTGTGGGAGTTTGTCATGCAAATTCTTGAACAGGGTTTTTATCGTATAAACAGTGAACTCGCACCAATTCCACTGAATTGTAAAATTATCCTTGTAGGTTCTGCTAATCTATTTACCCATTTGCGTACTGAAGACAGAGTTTTCTTTAAGTATTTTCCTTTGCTTGCTGAAGTCAATTCAGAGCTAGATTTAACAAAGTATTCAGAAAGCCAATATTTACAATGGTTAATGAGTTTAGCCAACGAATACGATATTCAGTTAGAGCTTTCCTCATTAATGCCTTTATTTTGGTATAGCGCTAAGCTCACCGAGCACCAACAACGCTTAAGCCTATCGATGCTGCAAATAACTCAAGTGCTATTGCAAGCAAAGGCATACACGAATAATAAAGCGGTCACAGCATCAGCAATCGCTAAAGTCATTTTACATGCCAAAAAACGTCATGACAGCTCAGCGCTATATGCAGCACAAAATTTTGCAGACAATTTCATTAATCTGCAAACATCTGGTGAGATGATTGGGCAAATCAATGGCTTAACTGTCGTGGACACCCATGATGCTAGTTATGGTGAACCCGCCAGAATTACGACTACCGTGCATTACGGCGACGGTGAAGTCATCGATATTGAAAGAAAATCTGAATTAGGCGGTAATATCCATACTAAAGGCATGATGATCCTATCAGCGTCTTTATACCGTATTTTCGGGCGTGATGTGCCATTACATTTAAATGCCAACATTGTATTCGAACAGTCTTATCAAGAGATAGATGGTGATAGTGCTTCACTAGCAGAGTACTGCTGTTTAATGTCTGCCATTGCTGAGCAGCCTATTAACCAAGCGTTTGCCATTACAGGCGCGTTAGATCAATTTGGCAATGTGCAAGCTATCGGTGGCGTCAATGAGAAAATTGAAGGCTTCTTTAATTTGTGCCAAACGCGTGGCTTAAATGGTGAACACAGTGTCATTATACCTAAAGCTAATGTGTTACAACTAAACCTTGAGCCTGAGATCATCGATGCCATATCGAAGGGTTTATTCCATGTACATGCTATTGAACATATGGATGAAGCCATCTCATTGCTTATGCAGATACCTGCTGGCGAGAGAAATCAAGACAATGATTTTCCTGAAAAATCTTTATATGGCTTAGTCCAACAAAGGTTAGAAAAAATGGCAGGTCAAGATGATGACGATATCGAACCATCATTTTTGCAAAAAATATTAATAAAATTACGCATTATTTAGTGATCGGAGTTGTTTAGCTTACACGTGTTCGCTATCTTGTCACCCTACTCAACATAAAGTGGTAATATTTAAATGGTAAAAGCTAACAGTTTCACTAAAGAAGAGTTAATCGCATGCGGCAATGGTACCCTTTTTGCGCCTAACTCACCTCGCTTACCTGTCGACAATATGTTGATGATTGACCGTATAACTAAAATTAATGAAAACGGTGGTGAGTTCGGTAAAGGCGAAATCGTAGCTGAACTCGATATTACTCCTGACCTATGGTTTTTTGATTGCCACTTTAATGGCGACCCTGTTATGCCTGGTTGCTTGGGACTTGATGCAATGTGGCAATTAGTCGGATTTTACTTAGGTTGGGAAGGCGCTGAAGGTAAAGGACGTGCTCTGGGTGTTGGCGAAGTCAAATTCACTGGCCAAGTATTACCAGAAGCTAAAAAAGTCACCTACAAACTCACATTAAAGCGTAAGATTCATCGTAAACTAGTGATGGGTATTGCAGATGCTGTGATGGAAGTCGATGGCCGTGAAATATACAGTGCTACTGATTTAAAAGTGGGTATTTTTACTGATACTTCGTCATTTTAAAAATCACTTAACTCCAAATCTTAAAAGCCCTCACCATTCTTGTGAGGGCTTTTTTTTATTTCATTACCCATGAAAACTATTTATTAAATAAACCGCTTAAACGGCCATCAACACCTTCACGCCACCCGCCTAACCATTGTGATTTAGAATCTAAAGTTCCATATGGACAAAGTTCTTTTGAACGTCCAGCAATTCCTGCTTGGAAGCCTTTAGAAAAAGCTCTATCTAGTCGATCTCTTTTTTGTCTTTTCATTAACACATCCTCATTTTGTTAATTAAGCGCAATTAGTGAATAGATCACTAATGGCTTCACAATAAGAAATAGGCGACTTTTCATACAAGATCAATGTCGGTTTATGACATTTTTTCGCATTTTTAATTAAGGTATTGAGAAAAAAGACAAAAAAAAATCGAGGAAAAAACCTCGACTTTTTGTTTAAAAAATGCTCAATCTATTTCATTTTACGGCGACGCAACCAAAGTAATGGTAAGCCGAATAACCAAGCTAAAGAAGCAGCACCTTTACGTACATAAGGTTCATCTTCGACAAGATCTGACTCTGTACATGCTTCTTGATTACCTGACGTTGGTTTCAGTACAACCATTCGAGTTAAGAATGATGTTACAGGATCCCCGTTACCATCTATTTCAAATAATGGTAGGTTAGTGTCTTCATCCAGAATTAAATTACCATTGATATCAAATTGATAAACTGGTTTACGTACGAAAGCGGTACCGACTATCGTACCTTCTTCATTAATGCTGTTCGCTTCAACAACATAAAATTCAGCGCCGTAAGACAGGATAGAACCATCGCCATCAATCACTTCAACTTGATGACGGCTCCACTCGCCGTCTTCATCTTGCTCGTAACCTTTTGACTCACAAGTTAAGTTATTATTGATGTTGATAAACTCGTTATCATTCATGTTATACAAGAACGCTGCTTTTGGGCGTGGCTTATCTTTGTCATAGGTTACTTCAATATTACCCACAACTTGACCTGCGTTGTTAATCGCTTTCGGTTTACTGGTTAAATCAGACAATCCTTCTTGAAAATCATCAGGCACCACAATTTCAGCAGCAGGATCATTAATATCATAGTAGAAGAACTTCTCTCTTAAATAACCGCTGATATATTTTTGAAAGCTACCTACAACAATACCATTATCATTTACATCATAAGCGATAGAGCTATAAACCGTATCACTGAAAATATCAGGATCTATCCAGTTATACTGGTAATCACCATTGCTATCTTTTTGCCAATATGCGGCATCTTGATATAAATCATCGTCATTACCATTTCGATAAGTATGAGAACGACCTACGACCACATCGTCATTATTGACACCTAAGCCTTGAGCAATATAATTTAATGTCGAATCTTCATCAGGTGTTAACCCTAATGGCAGCTCTACAATATTATCCTCAGGAATTGTATTATCCGCTTCTATTTGCCACACGTGAGCACGTGTTTGGTAAGAGATATTACGACGACCATTTGAAGGGTATTGGTCTGCTTGCACACAGATTTCTACTGGTATAGGGAATTCAATATCTTCATCTTCGCTGGCATCAATACAGCTATCAATTCGATCAGAACTGAATTCAATAATATCGGTACTAGCATAACCAGCCACTAAATTATTATTGTTAACCGCAGCAGCAGCTGACCAGCCACCCAGTTCAACCACAAAATCATCATCTTCACGAATATAGGTTTGATAAGATGGGATTAACTCGATTTCAGAACCATCATCTGTGACCGCAACCCCACGCAGCTCAAAGTCACGATAATACCAAAACTCTTGGTCTTCATCGCTGCCTTCATAATCTAAGGTTTTTTCAGGTGCTGTATAAGAACCAACTTTTACGCCATCATCATTCATGCCGTAAAAGAAAGTATCAACAGAATTGATAATTAACTCACCTTCATCATCAACATCTGTTGGCGCAGTGGTCCCATTGATGCTAAAGAAGTTAGGATTCCATTGCGATTCATCATCATTTTCTTCTGCTGTGAAAGTGTAGTTATTGGCAATAATCGGCAAGAACACTGAGTATACGATGGCTTCTTCTGGTGCAATACCGTCTTCAACATCAATAACGCCATCATCGTCTTCATCATCTACAGATAATTTTTTCTTACCTTTAGATACACCGACCAATTCATCATTGGCATTTACGCCAAGCGCATAGCCGCGGCTGGTGCCATCAACATTACCTTTGAGATCAAAATCTTCAATATTTACAATTTCATATACTGGAGCAGCATGCACACTGCCGATGGCGCCAAGCACACTCAAGGCAACGACGGATAATGCCCTATCAAACTTCGACTTCATTTTAATTCCTATTTTTATTATGCGCTTACTTCAATGACTCGAGTTCTTCCCAACGTTCAAAGCAAGTGTCCAATTCTTGTTCTTTTGCCGCCAATGCCTGTAGCACTGAGTTGACAGTATCTTGTGGTTGGCTATAAAAATCAGCTGAAGCCACAGTGTTTTGTAATTCTTCTACTTCCTGTTCTAACGTCTCCATTTTACTCGGCAATTGCTCGAGCTCACGTTGAAGTTTGAACGATAATTTCTTAGGCGCATTGGTTGTTGCTTGCTTAGGCTTTTCAGCTTTCGTTACAACAGGCGCTGATGCTATGACAACAGATGCGGCGTCAGGTTCCTCAGAATAAAATTTAGCTCCTTGAGAAACAGCATCATTATAACCACCAACATACTCATGCCATCCACCATTACCCGCAAACCACCAACTGCTGGTTACCGTGTTATCTATAAATTCACGGTCATGACTGACAATTAATAATGTGCCTTCAAAATCAGTCAGTAGAGACTCTAACAATTCTAAGGTCTCAACATCAAGGTCATTGGTTGGTTCATCAAGAATAATTAAGTTTGCAGGTCTCAGTAACAGGCGTGCTAGCAACAAACGGTTTTTCTCACCACCTGATAACGCTTTAACAGGCGTTCTTGCCCTGGCAGGTGAAAATAAGAAGTCTTGTAAGTAACTTAAAATATGACGGTCTTGTCCATTAATCGTAACGGTACTCTTGCCATCACCAACATTTTCTTCAACTGTTTTTTCTGGGTCAAGCGCTTCACGGTATTGATCAAAGTAAGCAACTTCAAGCTTGGTACCAACTTTTACTTCACCTGATTGAGGTGTTAGTTGCTCAATCAATAACTTAATCAGCGTCGATTTACCACAACCGTTGGGACCGATTAATGCGATTCTATCACCGCGCATAACCGTTGAACTGAAGTTTTTAACTAAATCTTTTTCAGGAAGATTATAGTTTAGCTCTTTAATGTCAAATACTAACTTACCAGAACGCTCTGTATCACTGACGTTCATCTTGGCGTTGCCTTGTCGATTCAAGCGCTCGCTACGCTCACTTCTCAACGCTTTTAATGCTCGGACTCGGCCTTCATTACGCGTACGACGTGCTTTAACGCCCTGACGGATCCAAGTTTCCTCTTCTGCCAGTTTTTTATCAAAGTGAGCATTTTGCTCAGCCTCAACCCGCAACCACTCTTGCTTACCTTCTAAGTACATTTTGTAATTGCCAGGCCAAGACGTGACAACACCACGGTCAAGGTCAACAATTCGGGTTGCCATACGGTGAATAAAGCCACGGTCATGGCTGACGAATACGATGGCACCTTTAAAATTAAGCAAGAATTGCTCTAACCATTCAATGGTATCAATGTCGAGGTGGTTGGTTGGTTCATCAAGTAATAATAAGTCTGGCTCGCTGACTAGAGCACGGGCTAAAGCAACCTTACGTTGCCAGCCACCAGATAACTCACTTAATGGTTTATCTGGATCAAGTCCAAGTAATTCACAATTCTGGATAATTCTTGAATCAAGTTGCCAACCATTATTATGATCTAGTGACTCTTGAAGACGCGTCATTTGATTGAGCATCTTTTCCATTGCTTCTGGCTCAGCAGTAGCAACGTCATGGGAAAGCTGATGATAACGCTCAAGTTGCTCACCAATTTCTTTAAGTCCCGCTGAGATATACTTATAAACCGTCCCCGTTTCCGCTTTAGGCGGATCTTGCTGTAAACGGCTAACATTCACATCTGAGGCGATATTAAATTCACCATCGTCAAGTTGCACATCACCTGATAGGACTTTCATCAAACTTGATTTGCCTGCGCCGTTTCGGCCGACAATACAAACACGCTCACCAGGTAAAATAGTGAAATCAGAATTTTTCAATAATGGCGTATAACCATAGGCTAACGAACCATTATTAATACGAACTAGACTCAAACGACGCTCCTAATAAAATCAGTTAACTGTGGCACATCAAATGGCCAAAACAGTTCTTTATCACCCATAACTAACACTGGAATTGAAATACCGTAACGCTCAGCAAGTATTTCATCATCGCATATATCGATATGTTGATAACTCAGGGCTAATTGCTCAACCAGCGATTGAGCAATTTCACACAAATGGCATCCCTCTGTGTGATATAAAATTAAATCTGAGTTTTCAGTTTTTGTGTTAGTTAACATATTACGACTCTGCATGCCTTAGCTGCTGTAAGGCGACTTAGCATGAGTGATTAACCATGTGTTATGGATGTGTGGATTACGCTTATAATCCATTGGTAAGGTTTGGTTATCAATGTTCTTCACGTCCATTTTATATTGGCCTAGAAGGTTGATATCCATTTTAAATTTACGTTTGTTGTTCGAGAAAATGATCTCACCCGTTGGGCTCAACAATTTAATCAAATCAACCAATAAAGCAGCATGGTCACGCTGAACATCCCAGCTATCTTCCATACGCTTAGAGTTTGAAAAGGTTGGCGGATCAATGAAAATCAAATCAAATTGTTCTTCACAATCTTTTATCCATTGAATGCAATTGGCTTGCTCAAACTTGTATTGTCTAACGTTGAGGTTGTTTAACTCAAAGTTTTCTTTAGCCCAAGCTAAATACGTATTCGACATATCGACTGTCGTGACAGATTTAGCGCCACCAAGGGCTGCATGAACTGATGCACTACCAGTGTAAGAGAACAAGTTAAGTACGCGTTTACCCGCTGACTTTTCACCAACCAGTTTACGGGTTAAGCGATGATCTAAAAATAAACCAGTATCCAAATACCCAGTCAGGTTTAACTTGAATCGCGCATTATATTCTTGAGTAATAATCTCAAGCTTCTGCTCGTCTAACTTTTGGTACTGGCTAGCACCTTTTTGACGTTCTCGTGTTTTTAAGGTGACTAACTCAGGATCAATACCTAAGGCTGCAGGTAGTGATAACAATACATCGGTTAAACGACGTTTTGTCACAGCTTCAGGAATGGTAGCAGGTGCTGAGTATTCTTGGATCACAACGTGATCGACATACTTATCAATCGCCACATTATATTCAGGCAAGTCGGCATCATAAATACGGTAGCTATCGATACCTTCTTTTTTGGCCCACTTAGTCAATTGCTTCATATTCTTTTTAATACGATTAGCAAACGCAGGTGAGATATCGGCAATGTCGACACCTTCCGGTAATACTGGCGCTTCACGGCGGGTACTTTTGGCGTGCAATGTATAAAGGTTAAAACCACATTCCAACGCACCGTTAAACATCTTCATTTGTTTGTCAGCTTTAAGCTTTAATGCCGATAGCAATTCAATATCGCTACACAGCATGGCAATCTTCCAGCCACCAAAATCTTTTTTGAACTTATCGCCTAACTGATAATAAAGCTGTAAAAGCTCAGTAATACTGCCTAAACGCTCACCATAAGGTGGGTTTGAGACTAAAAAGCCAGTTTCTAACGGCGGTGTCACTTCAAGCGCATCTGATACCGTAAAGTCGATTAAGTCAGCAACACCTGCATTTTCAGCATTCTGTTTTGCTAGCGCCACCATCCGAGAATCAATATCCGATCCGTAAAACTTAACATTACAACGAGATTTACCTAAGCTCGCTCGTGCTTTAGCTTCTTGTAAGATGTCTTGCCAAACTTGATCGTCATGCTGAAGCCAATGCTCAAAACCAAATCTTGCACGCTGCAATCCTGGGGCAATATCAGCAGCCATTAATGCTGCTTCAATCACAACCGTACCACTACCACAAAATGGATCTAACAAGTCAATCGGTTTAGCTTGCCAGCCACAACGAGCTAGCATATTGGCTGCTAAGTTCTCTTTTAGTGGTGCTTCACCCGTTGTTGAACGGTAACCGCGTTGGTGTAATGAAGGCCCAGAGAAGTTAATCGACATGGTAAGTTGATTATTTCGAAAATGTGCATCGATTCTAAAATCTGAATGGATACGTTCTACATCAGGACGTTCCTGACCATCATCGCGAAAACGGTCAACAACAGCATCTTTAATTTTCAGTGCGCCAAACTGGGTGTTGTTAATAAACCCACCAGTACCGTGAAAATCAATACCAAATGTACTTTGATTAGAGAAGTGAGATGGCCAATCAACAGCATATGCTGCGTTATAAAGTTGCTCGGCAGACTCACAAGCACCTTTATAGATAACAACGACAATGCGGCTAGCAAGTCGAGACCACAATGTAATTCGGTAGGCAAGTTCTATAGGTGCAGAAAAATACACACCAGCGACGCTTTCCTTAACATCAGTAGCACCAAACTCTTTAAGCTCATTAGATAAGCTATATTCAAAACCCTTAGGGGCAGCAGCAAAAAAATTTAACATGGAATCGACGTCATCATCTCACAGATATAATTAAGTCGGCATTATATACCTAAACCGATTGTCAGGTGTGAAAATGTCACTGAAATGGATAAATTCTAGTCTTTTGAGTCGTTTTAGCTATTGAGTACCATTAAATCTACGATTTATTGGATAATTTGATCCAAAAATTAGCTAATTGAAAGCAAAAAAACATAGACAATGCTTAAAAGGCCACCGATTAAGGCTGAAATAGTCTATATATGCTCATTAACCCAACAAACGATCATAAATATGCTAATTCGACTTGCCAAGGGCACTATAGGTCGTTATAGTTCGCCCCGCTTAAACGGACGCGGGATGGAGCAGTTTGGTAGCTCGTCGGGCTCATAACCCGAAGGTCGTTGGTTCAAATCCAGCTCCCGCAACCAATTTTATATTGGTTATCAGGAAGTTTAAGCATCAATTAGTTTTTATTCGGACGCGGGATGGAGCAGTTTGGTAGCTCGTCGGGCTCATAACCCGAAGGTCGTTGGTTCAAATCCAGCTCCCGCAACCAATAAAATTAACTAATTGAATAATAAGTACGGACGCGGGATGGAGCAGTTTGGTAGCTCGTCGGGCTCATAACCCGAAGGTCGTTGGTTCAAATCCAGCTCCCGCAACCACTTACTTATTAAAAATTGAAAAATCGGACGCGGGATGGAGCAGTTTGGTAGCTCGTCGGGCTCATAACCCGAAGGTCGTTGGTTCAAATCCAGCTCCCGCAACCAATTTCTTATAAATGCCAATTTATAAGTTTGTAACACTCTGAAATCAGAGTTAATACATTTCAATTTGTCTCAAGATAGTTAAATCGGACGCGGGATGGAGCAGTTTGGTAGCTCGTCGGGCTCATAACCCGAAGGTCGTTGGTTCAAATCCAGCTCCCGCAACCAATTTAATATTCAAATAGTTTACCTCTAGTATCTCAATGTAATGCTTCTCTTCTAAACATCTTTCGTTGATTGATTTTTCATTAATTAAACCTTTTTCATTAATCTGTGAATAACGTTTTCACAAATTTGAGTCACTGCCTTCAAGCCAAAATTCATCACTCGCGCTTACCCTCGATACTTGTATAAGTTGTGGTTTATGCCTTTTAGTGATTATTAAGCGAATACACAGGTCTGAATATCCCCTTCTTAGTAAACAGGTCTTAATCTTAGTAAACAGGTCTTAATAAACAATTCTGAATACAAACATCAACTCTTATACTTTTTAAATTTAAAAGCCTGCGGGTACAAAAAAGCCCTGAAAGCATATTCCAGGGCTTTTGTTGGTGTTCATGGCTACAAATAACTGCAGCGCATTCAATTAATGCTAGGGCCTGTTGTTCTTTGCCGGTTAAGTTTATTTAACCAGCTTTTTGATAATCTCTTTAAAATCTTTTCCAAGCTTCTTATTATTCAAGCCGTACTCGACAAAGGCAGCCATATAACTTAACTTGTCGCCGCAATCGTGAGATTTGCCCGTCATGTTAAACGCTTCTACAGCGTCAGATTCTATTAACATATCAATGGCATCGGTTAATTGAATCTCATCACCTGCACCAGCAGGCGTTTTGGCTAATAAATCCCAAATTTTTTCAGAGAGTACATAACGACCAACAACAGCAAGATTTGAGGGAGCTTCATCAATTGATGGCTTCTCAACCATTTTAACAATCTTAGTTGAATCACCCGCCAAGACTTCAACACCATCACAATCAGCAATACCGTACTTATGCACTTCTTCTGTAGCGACAGGTGCGACCATGATTTGGCTTGCAAAGGTAGATTCATAACGGCTGATCATCGCGGCTAAATTTTCTGAGCTTTGATTAGCAGTATACTCATCTAAAATCACATCGGGCAGCACAACTGCAAATGGGTTATTACCGATACAAGGTTTAGCACACAACACGGCGTGACCTAAACCTTTAGCTTCTCCCTGGCGAACGTGCATAATCGTGACATCTTTAGGGCATATGCCCTGCACTTCTTTTAATAATTGACGTTTAACACGCTTCTCGAGTGTTGATTCCAACTCATAAGATTTATCAAAATGGTTTTCAATAGCATTTTTACTCGCATGTGTGACTAAAACGATCTCTTTCACACCGGCTTTAACACATTCGTCCACAATATATTGAATCAATGGCTTATCAACAAGTGGCAACATTTCTTTTGGAATTGCTTTGGTTGCTGGCAGCATTCGGGTACCTAGTCCCGCAACAGGAATAACAACTTTCATATGAGTCCTTTTATAGTCAAAGTTAAAATTAATTGTAAAAATTTTGAAAATATTATTTCAAGAAAAACTTAAATTTCTTATTACCTTTCGCTTAATCTCCGCGATGCCTTCGTGGCCGTTTTTTCAAGTCAGAAGGAAGGTTATAAGATAACCAGCACAAGGTTAAAATAGTTAAAAAAAGCAGAGTATTAGCGGGGGATTGCAAGTTGAAATCAACCATGTTGTGTATGCACATGTGAACAATAGCCATAGCACTACCAAAGGCCACGCCTTTATAGAATTTATTATTTCGTTTATGCATTGTTTTACACGCTAAATAGAGCCCGTATAAAACCCACAAGCCAAGCATTGCAGAAATAATCACTCCATACTCAATTGAGAATTGTATATATTCATTATGAGCATGATCATAAAAACCGCTGTATGGTCGAGGCTGGTAGCTAGGGAAAATAGTATAAAAACTCCCACCTCCAGTACCCGTTAACCAGTTATCTTTAATTATTGGCATACTATCAATCACAACCAGATCACGTGTCTCAGAAGCAAAACTGGTATCTTCAATTCTTTGTTTTACCTTCTCAACGCCAAATATAGAACCGACAATAATTAAGTCCAAAATAATAATACTGATCACTAACGGTTTTAATAAAATAGGTGGTCTTCGATAACAAAATATTGCGAAGACAGAAACCACTATTAATGCAGTAAAAAAGCCAGCATTTCCCATTCTTGAACGACTTAAAATCAAACCAATAATCATTAAAATAATGGCTAGTCGCAAAATCAACTTTCTACTAAACATTGTTGATAAGGCATTCAAGAAAGCTTGCCTGAATTCAAACGCTTGTCGTTGAGTATTCAACTCAGAAATAAGCCAACCCACTGCAATAGCAAGACATAATGCTAAGTAGTTAGCAAAATGATTTTGATAGACAAAAGTTCCTCTTGCTTTATCACCTTCAGCAAAATGAAAAACAGGTGAGACATCTAAATCTAACAAATAAACAAAAGAACCGTAGAATGCTTGAAAACATCCCGACAAAATAATGCTAAAAACAACCCAACGTAACATTCTTTCATCTTTACAATACTCACTTAGTAACAGGACAAATATTAAATAAGTGAGCGTTTTCAATAATTGATGAGTAGTTTGATAAGCATCTATAGTGTCAATTCCTGGTATGACTCCAATAACTTGAAGTAATAAATACACCAACATAACCACAATCGGAATCAACAGAGTCTTTTGCCAATCAAAACTTAAAATTGGTTTTTCATGCTTCGCACAATAAGCAAGGTGAAAACAAGCCAAACTGAATACAGCGAATTCTAAAATCGACCAAGCCCAAATTCGATTACTCCCCAAAGGGAGCGGAGCGATGATAATTAAACTACAGAGAAAGAAAATAAAATACTTTGAAATTCGTGAAGAAGTTTCCATTTATTTATCAACCAAACCTTTTATAAAAATGGTGACATAAAGATTCTGAAACCCATTGTTGTCCGGCCTCTGAAATCTCTATAGCAGTGTATTTCATATAACTACACACAACCGATGTACGCTGATAATTTCTTGTTAATTGCTGCAATTCTAATTTCATAGACCATTGTGACTCAACTGCAACCAAACTCGTTTCAAGTACAAGCTTTTTCTGTTCCACAGATAATTGAGGCCAAAAAAAGAACCCTACTGCAAGCACTTGCCTTAAGACCTCAGGAGTATAAGGGCCATAACGTAAGCCTTTTTCTAATAGAGGCCAAGCTGTATCGAGGTCACTATTTAAAAACGCGAGACTAGCCCCATAATCTGCATAAGCATTAGGCCACAATGGCCGTAACTTTATAGCTGTCATATAGAGCTGACTATGTTTTTTGACATCAATGTCATAGAACTGATGATAAGCCCCCCACTCCAATACTTTTGCAAATGATAATATGTAATGAGGGTTTGAGTTATCTAGCGAATAAGCATTCACAGCTGCAACTTTCGCTTGTTGAAATTGAGCTTTTGATGGCTGTTGATTGCCTTCCCACAATTTTAAATAAAAAAAGGTTTTAAAATGATAGGCATTCGCTACACCTTTTTGTATAAGTAAAGGTAGAAAAGCTAACAAAACAACAATCAATGCAGCATAAATTAATCTGCGTGTTGAGGGCATTTTATGCATCATATTCCATTTATGAAAAAAGTCGCTTAGAGATTAGATTAGGAAAGTCATGTACTAACTGTTGAGCATATTCTTCATCTATAAGTTCAGCGATCACGTTTCTAGCTTCTAGAAGTTTTGGTGGTCTTCGCTTAATAGAATGACAATCTGAGCCGACAATAGTATATAGCTTTTCTTTTAACCACCGTTCACTCGTCAATTGAGGTAGCTCTCCAAATTGCCCTAACAATGAAGCTGCCGTTAATTGAAATAAACAGCCCCTTTGTTGAAATACCTTTATTCTTTCTGGATATCGTTGCAGTTCTCTATTTCTTTCAGGGTGTGCAATCATCGGAATGATGTCAAAATTGAGTAACCAGTCAATCAATTTGTCAGCACCAGCAGGTATATGGCTACTTGGTAGTTCAAGCAATAGAACCTTTTTTTCTTGATAATCTCCAATAAAAGGTAATAAACCTTGCTGGGCAAATAAAATAATTTCAGGGCAGATGCGCACTTCAGCCGCAACGCTTAATTCAATATTCATGCCTTGAGCTTTAAGCTCATCTCTTACTATATTTGCAGCGTCATTGATAATTTTCAGGTTGTTATCATATATTCCAATGTGAATATGAGGCGTGGCCACTATTCTGGTAATTCCCTGTTCAACGGACAAATTAATGAGTGCAATCGATTCTTGTAAATCTTTTGCACCATCATCAATTCCAGGAAGTACGTGGCAATGAATATCTATCACGAGGCTTTATCAACAGGTAGCTGAACTTCAACCTCGTTACTTTCATAAGGTTGATAATAACCATATTGACCATGATACTGTTGAGCGTCTTTGATATTCAGTTGATTTAGCACGACACCGAAGACTTTGCCTCGAGCCTGGTATAATTTAGCCAAGGTTAATTTAACAGCTTCTGAGCGAGTGGTAGCAGCTTTAACCACGGTGACAACTGCATCACTGTGGGGCGCTATAACAAGCGCATCACTTACTGCTTGAATCGGAGGGGTATCAACAATAATTTTAGTGTATTGCTGCTTCAGTATTGTCATGACTTCAGCAAAGTAAGGAGATGACAATAATTCTTGAGGGTTGAGCGGAATGGCTCCTGCAGCTAACACATCAACATTAGGCTTAACATCTCTCACAATGCAGGAATTAATATCATCAGCACCTGATAGCACATTTGATAACCCAGGTTGATAGTTTGGTAAACCAAACCGGCTGCCAATATTGGGCTTTCTCATATCAGCATCAATTATCAGCACTTTTTCCATACCTGAAAAAGCAAATGCTAAATTCATCGCTACTGTAGTTTTCCCTTCATTGGGAAATGAAGATGAGACTTCAATAATCCGAAGTTCTTGCCCCAACGCCATTAAAGAAAGCGATGTTCTAATCGTTCGTACTGACTCAGCATGCATCTTGGCGTTACTGTCAAAAAATGCAAAATTAACTTCATCATAACTGGCTTTCTTATCCGCTTTAGGGATATAACCTAACGCTCGCTGCGATAGTACTTTTTCAACATCGTCAGTTGTTTTGATTGTATCGTTTAACGCATCAAGCACTAAAACAACCACCATAGCAAAAATAAAGCTGGCTAAGAAAGCAGCCACAACAATGAGTTTCTTGTTAGGTTTAATAGGGTTGTAAGGTGTTACTGCCCGATCGGTAAAGCGTGCGACAGGCGAGTCAAAATCACCTGTCACTTCTGTTTCTTTTTGGCGAGAAAGAAAGCTTTCAAATAATTGTTGATTAGTATTAACTTCACGAACCAAGCGTTTGTATGTGGTATCAATGGTACTTAAATCCTGAAAGTCACCTTTAGAACTATTAAACTGTTGCTCTAACGCTTTTAGGTTTTGAGTCGCTGTTTGCGCTTCATCTTCGATACCCTGCACCAAACGGCCAATTTGTATGCGCAAGTTTTTTTCAACTGTGGCTAATTCTGCGTTAGCTGCAATTAACTTTGGATGTTTAGGGCCATATACTTGCTTTAATTCAGACACTTTACGTTCGACAATACTGACTTCACGTTTGACATTTTGAATAGAAAGATGAGAAGTGACTTCTGGTAAACTTTCTAATCTGCCAATGTCATTTGCACCATACTTCTTAACAACGGCCATGAAACTGTCAGCTTGCGCTTTACGAGATCTCGCAACGGTAATCTCATCACTCAAACGCTGCAACTCTTTTGCATCTAGCGCTGTAACCCCTTCAACATCCACTAGGCCGTTTTTAATTCTAAACTGCTCTAAACGATGTTCTGATGCATCAAGATTGACACGTAGGTCTTCTAATCGTCCACCTAGCCAAATATTGGCTTTTTGAGTCATCCCAGCTTTAGCTTCTAATTGACTCAAAATGTACGCATCGCCTACAGCATTGGAGACTAAGGATGCGAGCTCTGGGTCGGGGGTTTCGTAACTAATATTAACTAACTGAGTTTTACGAATTGGTCTAATAAAAATGTTACTTGCAAAACCACTCACTCTTTGTTGATACACTTTATTGTGATCAACTGGGGCACTTTCTTCTTTTGGCAGAAAATCAAAGTTATTTTTAAATTGCTTGAATAACGATGGCTGTGGCTGAAATTGAGGATGATTCTCCAAATCTAGTTCGTTAAAAACCCTTTCAGCAATGGAGCGGGATTTAAGGATTTCGAATTGAGTTAAATAATATTCCCGTTGCCCTGAATTAATGCCATACACTTCATCAATTTTAATCGCACTCGCTTGTTCAGACTCTATCAATAGCGTCGATGTGGCTGAATAAATAGGCTTCATACTCATCACCACAAACACTGTCAGTGCGGTAACAAGAATAGAAAAAGCTAGAATGCGCCACTTAAAATACAGTAACGGCTTAAAGAGTTTTTTAAAGTCAATTAACTGCTCAGGAATAATAGGTGATGTTTTTTCGATAGGTGTTGTTGATATCATTAAAAGAATCTCTGTTCTATGGTTACCGTATCACCAGCATTGATTTTAGTTTTAATCTCCGCACTTTCAGACTGAGTTTTGGTCCCTTCACGAGAGATAAAGATTTTATCTGTTGAAGCTCTCTCTGTTAATCCTCCAGCCAATGCTACAGCTTGGTTTATTGTCATCCCTGGTTGATAAGGATACCCGCCAGGTTTTTTTACTTCGCCATGAATGTAAAATGGACGGTAATGCACAATACCTACATAAACACTAGGCTCGACAAAGTAGTCACCTTTCAATCCAGAATAAATTAAATTCTCAACTTCTTTCACTGTTAAGCCTTTAAGTGCTAACGTACCTAAAAATGGATAATTAACCGTACTACTGTTGGTCAATCTGGTTTCTAACGTTAGCTTTTCTTCACCATAAACTTTTATTACGATCGTATCGCCAGCCGATAACCTATGATTATCTTCATCATTTTCGGCAAAAGCATTAACGCTTGTAAACACAAGCGCTAATAACAACAGAACTAATTTCATAACCTTCCTTTACAAAGTCATTTCAGCATTGATGTAATACACATTTCTATCAAATTCGTATATATCACTCGATGAACGACTTTCATTAATATCAACGCCTGCTCTTAACATTAGCCAACGCGCGACTGAATATCCTATCGCGGCTTGGTACGTTGATGTTTTATCTTCCCTAATAATGCCAGTAAAGTCGTCCTCTACTCTTTCATAACCTAGTTTAGTTGAAAAAAGTTCTGTCCAATTATGTTCCCATGAAGCCCCGTAACTTGTCTCACGTACATAGTCTCCCAAAAGGTTAGGATCTTTACTGCTCTGCCCTGTTTTTAGCGTCAATGCACTATAAGTTAATGGCCTCCACGTGATATCTACATCCCAGGTTAAACCGCTAAAGTCATCACGAATACCATTATCAAAACTTTTCTGCTGATAACCTACTCTCACTTTACCTTCTGTAGAGGCCGTAGCTTCCCAGTCTGCTCCGAGTAAATAATTGGTCGTTACACTGTCTCGATTTTGTAATTCAATGTCTTGTGGACTCTTTTTATACTCAGTATCAATGCTTTGAATGCTTGCAACTAAGCTCGCTGTAGGACTCACATCGTAATAAAATGAACCACCGAAAGTTACATCAGTGTAGTTTTTATATTGAGTTAGCTCTTCATATCGCTTGTATTCTTTTTCTAAGTATTTAGCATTAATTCTTAATCTTGCTGGCGTACTTCTTGCGCCATACTCGTAATAACCGCCAATGGCATATACATCATAGGTATTAGGTTCTACCTGCAGGTTACCTGCACCTTCGAAAATACCTGTACCCCTATCTTCATGACCCGCAATGTATGAACCAATGATATTAAACCGATTGGACTGGTTAAGTTCCACATCTGCTTTTAATCGAAATAAACCATCTAAATAGTTATCGTCACTGCTGCTGAAATATTCAGCATATTCAATACCAGCTTCGGCGGTATAAGAACTATTGCCACTAAGAAGTTCAGCTTTAAGAGCAGGAGTTACCACTAAAATCATACTGTCTTCAGTATCAAGGTTTGCACTTGCGATGTTGTCATCATACTTCACACTCGCATTTAACCCTGGGGTGAAGTCGATCCCTGAATCAGTTTTAATCACGACGGCATTTTCAGTGTTCTGAGCCTGTGCAACAGGGACAAATAATGCACCAACTAACACTGCTATTATATTTTTATTGCCTATCAAGGTTCTCATTTTACTCTCCATGTTAGTAAGCATTATTTCCAGTAAAGCCTTTAAAAATTGTTTTAAAAATTATTTTAACGTCCCACCAAAGAGACCAATGGCGTATGTATGCCAAGTCGTATTCGACACGTTTTTCCATTTTATCAATCGTGTCTGTTTCACCACGCCAACCATTAACCTGTGCCCAGCCTGTAATGCCGGGACGAACTTTATGGCGCAACATGTAATAAGCAACCAGCTGGCGGTATTCTTCATTATGAGCAACCGCATGAGGCCTAGGCCCAACAACTGACATAGTGCCTAGTAAAACATTAAAAAACTGAGGAAGTTCATCTAGTGAAGTTCGCCTTAGGAACCCCCCAATAGAAGTCAGACGGCTGTCATTTTTCGTCGCTTGGGTGACCTTGGCTGCATTTTCAGTCACCGTCATTGATCGGAATTTAAATACTTTAATCCTCTCACCACCAAGACCATACCTATCTTGTTTAAAGATCACAGCTCCCGGGGAGGTCAATTTAATCGCTATTGCTATCACCATTAAAACAGGCGAAATAGCAATAATCGCCAACGAACTAAATAGAATATCAAAAGTTCGTTTATAGAAGTTTTTCATCCCGTGTACTGGTGATTCAAAAACACTAATCGTATCTAAATCACCAACATGGCCTATACGTGCATGCATCAAATTTTTAAGTAAAAAGTCCGGTAAAATTAAAACATCGACTGTCGAATCGCCCAATTGATGAATAATATTTGAAATTCTTTTTTCTGCTAACATAGGCAAACAGATATAAAGCTTTTTCACTTCACCTTTTTTAGCCATTGCTACTGCTTTATCAATAGAGCCATTTAGCAAATTTAAATATTCACCGTTAATTCTATCTGGCTCTCTATCATCGTAAAAACCTACGCACTGAAGACCCAACTCAATATTTTCATTAAGTTCTTGGTATAAGTTGGTGCCAGATTGAGTCATGCCGATAATGGCAACTTTCTGTAAACTATAACCATTACGTCGCATACTTCGCTTAACAATTCGAACTAATAATCTCCAACCAACAAGAAGGATCATTGATAAGCTAAACCAACCAAACATCACTACTCTTGAGTAGTAGTCTCCTTGTTTAAATAAAAAAACAGCTGTGATTAGTATAAAAAACGAAACGACTAATACTGTGGACATCAATCCAAGGACGTAAAGAAAACTACTTAATCGCCAAGAACGGTATATTGATATCGATTCTGCTAGATACAAGTAGAAAAAGAGTTCTGCCATCAGTAGCAAAAAATACTCTCTATCAAATGCAACTTCGTGAAAAGAAAGCATGATAAAAAATGCTGCAATGAGAAAGCTCACATCTGCCAGACGAAAGGCAAAAGCTAAGCCATTTCGTGCAACATGGAAGTTTGAGGGCTTATCCACAAATTACTCCTTTAAAAAAGTGAATATTGAATTGTAATAATAAATTTGGTTAATGATTTTAAAAATACACAAAGGCTTAATTGAAACTTTAGTTGGATAGTTATTATGCTGAATAGCCTTTAGTGCTAGACACAAATCACTACATATATTTATTTTCTTAACGCTACATTCGCAAAGAAAATTGGAATGCCTACCACATACCGAGAAAACATCCTTTTTGGCTCTTTACTTAATCGGTACAGCCACTCTAAACCGTTATTTCGATAAAAATCTGGAGCTCGTGAATGGCGACCCGCTTGAAAATCAATGATTGCACCACCACAAATAATTAAGGTTCTTGCTGAGTTAGCGTGCTTGAGGAGCTTCGCGACTCTTTCTTGCTTTGGCATCCCCATCGCTAACACAACAATATTGAACCTTTCATCACTACAGTTATCTTTGAAATGGTCTAAATAAGCCTCATCGTCTTTGAAACCGTCTAAAGATTGATAGTCGTTGCCAAGAAAAAGCTTGTTTGCGCCTATGCTCAACCATGGCTCTACTGTGCCATAGACTATAAAGTTGATATCAGAGTGGATAAATTGCGCTTGCTTAATAATTGTAGGAATTAAGTCAGTACCATTTAAGTTCTCACCAGCTGAAATACGATTGTATTTACACGCTATTTTGATGCCTATGCCATCACGCAACACATAATCTAATTGCCTAAAAGATTCGTCAATCTCAGTGGACTTAGCGATTAGGTTATAGCCATGTTGATTCAAAAAACCCAAGCTCGTTGGCTGATTAACATTAATTAAATGATTAATGAAATCGTCGACTTTAGATTTTTCTATATACGAAACTTTTTCGAGTATTGAACTACTGTTCATATTTGTCATCTCGCTCTGTTCTTACCCATTCTTTTTGTCTTGCCGTAAAGAATTTTTTATAGATTGAAAACTTACTAAACACATACGCCAAAATGCCAAAAATATCTTTCAACTTAATGATACTTCGACCATTAAATAACCAAGAAATAGCTATGGCTCCAACTAAAACGAGTAATAAGGTCAAACTAATGTAACTGGCAGTAGGCAACCCGAGGAGTAACAATATTAAGGTTAGAAAATTAGTTAGCACTACGATAAAAATCCACAGCACTGTTGGTGGGATAGCTGCATCTAATGCCAATAAAAATACATTCACTCTCCCTTTAACCAATGCTGTCAACATCATGTGAGGCAATATAGACATGGCGCTAATATGGCCATGCTCCCAGCGAGTTCGTTGAGATTCGGTGCCAAAAGAAGACTCAGGAAAATAACTATTAACCACAGCATGAGGATAGAATTTAGCTTGTTCATCAATACTAGCAAGCTTTAATCCTAGCTCCAGATCTTCAACAATACTGCCGCTAGCAAAAGACACCTTTGTGAATAATCGCCATGGAAACGCCATACCCGAACCTTGCAGATGACAACCTATTTTCATTTTTGCTAAACCGGTAGGTCTAATCTTGTTTTTAACTAACCAAGCAAATTCGGCAACACGAGTTTTAATCGATGCGCCAGTAGGAGACTTCATTAAATAAAGAGATTGAATAACTGAATTTTGAATTTGGCTTTGATTAACAAGTTTATCAAGACTTCCTTGTTCAAATTCACAATCGGCATCTAAAACCACCAAGGTTTGTGGAATATCCACTGATTTATTTAAATGTTGTACCCCATAATCAAGTGCAAACCCTTTACCTGCTTGATGAAGGTCATGCCGCTCAATCACTTCAACTGAATGAATTTGACAAATACTGACTGTATTATCGGTACAATTATCTGCAATGACGATGAATCGATCTCCCTCAATTAGCTGAGGTAAAAGCGCCAGTATAGTTTGCTCAATAACGAGCTCTTCATTATGGGCTGGCATCAATATTGAGCACGGTTGTCTATTTATGCTTTCTAACTTATTTCGACTGAATCTCTGGCCTATGAGCAGCTCTAGGCTGATCATCAATGTAGGTACACCGATGATAATCAAAACCAAAAACGAAATTATGTTATCTAGAGTAAACATCTTCTATCCTTGTCTAATGTGACAAGCTAATTTTGCCGCTTCGACATTAATATTATGCCTTGTCGCAACACTTGAATAAGCATTATGAATGAGTATAGATAAAGCAGCCTCATCTAGCTCAATGAAGTCTTTCATTGCTTTTGTCGTGGCACTTACATCGCCAGCAGGAAATAGAATCGCATTTTCATTTGTTGTCAAAAGCTCAGGTATGCCTGCTATATAAGTCGTTAATACGGGGGTACCAATTGCCATAGCTTCCATAATCGCAACGGGCAAACCTTCAGCAAAACTAGGTAGAATCATTGCATCTGAATCAGTTAATAAACGCTTAACTTCGCCCGAACTTATCCATCCAGTTATGTCGACATGTTCGTGTAAACCAAATTGACTAATGTATGACTCAACTTGAGGGCGCATATCACCGTCACCGGCTAAAATCAGTTTTACATTCGGATCAACCGCCACTAAATCCTTAAATGCTTCTAGTAACAGCAATTGTCCCTTCTGTTCACATAAGCGACCAATGCACAAAAATTGTCTCGTGCTTGAAATACTAGGATCTGTTACCTGGCCCTGTAAAAACGTTTCATCCAGACCACAATGAACAATTCTAATTTTTGACCAATCTTCATAATCTGCCCAGCGAAAAAGCTGCGAACGACAATAAGATGTAATTGCTGATACAAACTTTGAATTGGCAATTTTCTCATTTAAATGAAGACTAAGTGGTTTATCAAATTCTTCAGGTCCGTGAACAGTAAAGCTGTAAGGTGTATTGATAAGCAAATTGGCTAACATCACAACTTCTGTAGAGTTAGTGCCAAAATGAGCATGCACATGACGACTATCAAACTGCTCCATAAAGCTGGCTAACTTGCAAGCTTCAAGAAGATAAACCAAATGATAAGGTAAACTCCGTTCTGACATTTTTGATAACTTAACGGCACTTACTATTGCACGAATGATAGAGGCAGGCTGTTTCACTAATCGCTTAACAAAAAATGGAACAAGCGATTTCACCCCATCTTTGAGTAAATATTGCGTCTTAGAACGTTCTATCTTATCTGTTTCATCAGCGATATCAGCATCCCAGCCACGAAGAGCAATGCGTTGAATCTCAAAACCTTGTTGCTCTAGCGCTATGATTTCACGTCTTATAAAAGTGTGACTGACTTGAGGGTACTGATTAATAAAATAAGTAATTTTCACTTAGAATGGCCTTTTGAAAACGATTTTTTTGAAAACTGAATAAATTTAGATCTTCTTTGCCAGCACTCAGACATGATAATCCCTGTCAATAACGCAAATAGCACCACGGCAAATGCTGGTAAATTGGGGATCAATTTATCAATTAAGGACTTAGCTTGAAAATGAACTAAATAGATAAATAAGGATGACATGGCGATAATATTAATAGGCCAATGCAATACCTTTGGAATTGAAATTCTGTCGACCCAAACCGTTGCAATAGCTCCCAACATTAAAAATAATACTTTGCTATTAAAATCAAACAAAACAAACTCTAGGGCTATCAAGCATAATATAGCTGAAGTAATTACTTTCTTTTTAGTCTCAGTACTAAAAGCAACTAAAGCACCTGCAAAAAATATATACATCATTAAGTGAGGAAATCTATCTAAGTAAAAGCTTGTGTCCCATATCATTCGGCACACAATGGAAAGTATGTAAAACATAACAAATCCGAACAAAAATGATTGGTAAGGCTTTTTACTAATCCAAAAATAGAAATAATTTGAAATCATAACTAAGCCAAACAAAACATATATTTGAACCAAAACCTCAATAAACCAAAATGTTAAACCATCAGCATAGTTAGGGCCAATAAAATTAGATACAAGAAAAACGCCACCAAGGTAAAACCGACCTAAAAATGTGTAGATAAAAAATGTATAGAGTAAAACAGGAACAATTATCTTGATGATGAACCCAAAGTAAATTTTTACAAAGGAAACAATATCAAAGTAATCCTTACCAGCATTTGCCCGTTTAACTTTAGGGTAATTAAATCTAACGAAATTATAACCTGACAGAAAAATTAAATAGAAAGAACCACCAGCTAAATGAATAAACCCCAAATGACCAGAAACAATTGCAAAAATTGAAAATGCTCTTAAAACAATCGTCAAATCTATTTTAGACATTAACTGCATGTAAACTCCTATGGAGTGAACTCGCTTCCAATCTTGAAAGATAATAAAAAGAACCC
Source organism: Shewanella sp. 10N.286.52.E4 (assembly GCF_041468785.1). Classification (NCBI taxonomy): domain Bacteria; kingdom Pseudomonadati; phylum Pseudomonadota; class Gammaproteobacteria; order Alteromonadales; family Shewanellaceae; genus Shewanella; species Shewanella sp. 10N.286.52.E4. The sequence goes on along the minus strand of NZ_JBFRJJ010000018.1, from coordinate 48,309 downwards.
ATAACTAGCCAAAAGTACCAATTGTAAGATAAGTAAAAAAACATGTTATCCGAATAGCAAACGAGCATATAAGATAAAATAACACCCAACAGGATAGCCGTACCGGGCTTATCAAACTTATAGTAAGACAACATCTCTTTGATGATAGACAAGAAAATGGTTAAGAAACCTATAACACCTACAAAACCCATATCGAAAGCTATTTGAACATATGCATTATGGGCATCAAATTTGCTGGAGCCCTCTAATGGAAAAAATTCGAGGAAATAGTAAGAAAAAGTATCATAACCATGGCCGAAAAACGGCTTAGCAATAATATAGTCCCATGAAGCAATCCATACAATTTGACGCCACGCATAAGAGTTTAAAACCTCCCCATAAGCTAAGTCATCAGCAGTAACACCGCTAAAAATATCTACTACTCGTTCTTGTATCGAAGGGATGAACATAGCAACTGCACCAAGTACAAACAGGTACAGTAAATATCGCCTTTCAGAAAGGAGACCATAAAAGATAAAAACAAATAAAAGCGCTGCCCAAGCACTTCTTGTTTTTGTTATTAACAAACAGATAATACCGAAGAATAAAATGAGTTTCGCATGCTTTATAAATGATGCTTCAAACATAATAACTTTAGACTTCATCGCATAAAAACACATTGAAATAACTAAAACCAAATAAAATGCAAAGATATTAGGATGCGAAAATGATGCAAACAATCTAAAACCATCTTTTGTATAACTTGCCGCAGGCAGCGCAAACTCTTTAAATACAAAACAAAATGGAATTACAGCTGAATAAACCACTAACTTTATTATACTTGCGAAGTCCTCTCTACTTTTTATAAAGTAAAATGATAAAGAGAAAATTGAATAATAAGTTAATACCGCAAAAAAAGATCTAGCCGAACCAATTTTATCAGGAGATATAACCAAAGAGATCATCCCAGTAACAATAAAGAGTGACCATACCTTGAAAAAACTGCGTGGCAATTCAAACTTTTTAATAAAACATACAATTACAAAAAAACAAACGACAAGTAAATTAAGAACGGCCCCCATTCCAATACCTGCAACTTTAGTCAACTCAAGAACAGGATCTAAAGAAGAACGTAAGAAAACGATATAAAATAGCAATGGAGAAAAAATATAAAATGAATTAACCATTCAACATTTTCCATTTTAATACTTGTGCAATTTTTCTAAACTTAAAACCTAATAGCAGAACAAAGATCTCATTAATATTAATGTCTATCTGCTTATAACGGTAAAGAGCATCTGTCACACTGACCTTTTCCGAGAAGCTCATTGGATGTAATTTCTCTTGCAGCAGGGAGAAAGCACCTCTAATACGCGCACTTTTCTTTTCAGAAATTCTCACTTCTCCATGGATTTGATCGATAATATAAGAAAACTTCTGAATATTTATCAGTTCCCCATATTTTTCAGTTAGTCTAATCCATGTATCCCAGTCTTGTAATGCTGGCATTTTTTCATCAAACCCAGCAATCGCTTTAAGATATTCTGTCTTGGTAAAAACTTGATTACCTACAGCATTACTGTGTCTTAACTGATCATATGAAACGAAACTAGTTTCATTGTATTTATGCTTGCCATCACTTCTTAACTCAATAACACTATCAAATAGGCCTGCAATATTTTTATTGTCTACCTTTTCTTTATTCCAGTAGTCTAAGAAAGCTTCAATTCGCCAGTTTTCAAAGTAGTCATCATCATCGAGACCGGTGATGAACTCACCTTTCGCTAATTCAATGGCTCGGTTCCTACCGTAACAAGCACCTTTTGATTCACCCGCGTTTATTATCGCCGTTAGTTTTCCCTCGGCTTGCATGTTGCGGAGATAATCATGAGAACCATCGGTTGAACCATCATCTGCGACAATAATCTCAACATGAGCATAGGTCTGAGAAATGACGGATTCTACAGCTCTTTTTAGTAGCTCAAGACGATCTTTGGTGGTGATATAGACACTGACTAACATCAATACTCTTCCGTAAACAATGACAATTAATCAGTTTTAAAAACTGATTCTGATAAGATTTTAGTAATTTTTTGCTTCTTATCTTTAAAAATACTCTCGACACAGAGCCCACTAAAGATGCTTTCAACTAACTGTAAGTGTTCATTAATGTCAGTTGGATTTGCGATATCATATATCACATCACCCAACCCAATATCTTCAAACACACCTGTCACTTTCGTATGTCGACTCCTATCGATATACGGAATGACCATCGCACCTCTAGATAAAGCGAAAATTAACACATGTAGCCTATTTGAAATGACGAATTTAACATTCTCATATGCACTGAATATTTTGTCTGCGTCATGGTCAAAAAAAGTAATACTCGCTGTGTCTAGCTCTATTTCATTAGCAAGCAAAGACATGTAATCATCATCGAGGTTAACTTGAACTATCGGTGTTAGCTGATAAGACTGCTTGATGGTGTTTAATGCATCACAAATTGCTAGCGTGTTTTCAGCATTATTAGCATTTGATGAAACAACTCCTGAACGAAAAGAAAACCCAACGCCACACTTTTCTGTCTTGTCACCTGATGAATAATCTAAACATAGACCAAAATCTGGAAAGTACTCAAACTTATTAATCCCGACACTCTTTAAATATTGGTGACTATATTTTTCACGCACGCCAGTATAAAAATAGGCTCTACTCTTTTGCACCTCAAGTGCTAATGCAGAGTCACCATAGGGCCCTAATGAGACACCGAGACGAACATAACGGATCCCCAATAAGCTAAATAAGCGCATTTTAATGAACCTAAACCAACCACTTCTATCCGCAGCTTCATAAAAAACATGCCCAGGAACATCTAAAAAGTAAGTTTGTTTATGACTGAATATTGATTTAATCACTCTTTTATAAAAAGGTTTTTTTTCAGTTAGAACCTGTTCAATCTTGATATCTTTAATCAAGGCTTCAACGAACCATGTTGGTACACCTTTGGCTTCTATCACTACAGAAGAATTTACCGGCAATGCTTTCAATAATTCTTGGTTGATCACTAAATCACCCAAGTTCTCATATTGAGTAATCGGTCTAAAAAAAACAGTGCTATCCATGAATCCCTCTGTGAAAATTCCATCTAAATGGGTTAAGTAAATTTGATGCTATTCTAAAAAATGGTCGAGTTTTTCTCATCAGTAATACGCCAATGTATCCAGAACAAACTTGAGCAGCAAAACTTGCCCATGCAGCGCCTGTAATTCCATACTTAGGTATTAATATAAGGTTCAATAAAATATTGATACTCATTCCAATAACGACATAAACAATGGTGTACTTCTGAAGTTTTTTCATCGTGACCCAACGAGAGCGAATCATCCCTAGAACAGTAAAAATTGCACCCCAAATCAAAATATTAAGTACAGAGCTCGATGCTTGATATTGCTCACCAAATAATAATGGGATAAACCAAAATGAAGTCAAAGTAACAAATATTGCAATCGATATAGCCAATATTATGGGTATTTGGAAATAACGATTAAATGCTGTCGCAATATCAGTTTCTTTCATCGCATTAACCACTCTTGGAAAAAAGCTCACTATAATTGCTGTGGGTAAAACAATTGCTGCATCATAGAGTTTCACTGCTACTGAGTAGTGTCCCACAGCCTCTTTACCAATCATTTGCATTAGCATGAGTTGATCTATTCTGGAATAAACCATCACAGCTAACATTGAAAATATTAAAGGCCAAGACTCCAAAAAAACACGTTTTGCAAAGCTATAATCAAAGGTGTATTTAGCGGCCATTTGTGGTTTGAAGCGAAGAAACACGATTAATAATGCAATTGCGATATAAATTGAATCAAGTAATAAAGCAAAAGCAAACCAACTCAAAGGAGCATTAATTAAAATAAACGTCACTTTAGTTAAAGCAGAGAAAGTAAAAGCAAATGAATTTGCGATTGCTGAGAACTTAATTTTCTCAACAGATTGAAAGAATAAATTCACTACAATAGAACTATTGAACATCATAGAAACTGAAATAATTGCAACTAATACAGCCATGTCAGGGCTAGGGGCAATTATCCAAGCTGTCACAGTTGAAAGGCAGGCAGACAAAGCGCCACCACTCAATTTCATTATGATAGCCGAAGGTATGATTCGGTGAACATTATCTCTATCTTGGGTTAACTCTCTTACGATAACATTATCGATCCCCAAAGCTGCTATTGCAGAAAACATCATCACTAAGCTTTGGCTATAACTCAGCACCCCATAATCCTCAGGGCCAAGATAACGCGCAACATAAATAGCGACGCCTAAACCAAGAAACAACTGCAACACTTTCTCGATAAGTAACCAACCAGTATTGGCAAAATTATATTTCGATTTCTTATGTTGGTTCGACATACTTGTAGCGCTCTTCAAACTTATCATCCATGGTAAAAGTCTTAGTTAATTCTACGGTCAACATTTACTTACGCAGTTTATATTCTTCTAATTCATCTGCTTTGGTGTACGGCCAATACTGTAATACTTAATGCCTTTTTGTTGCATACGCTGCACATTAAATAAGTTTCGACCATCGACAATGACAGCTTCATTTAAAAGTGACTTCATGTTATCGAAATCGGGTGCTTTGAAGCTTTGCCACTCAGTGCATATCACCAATAAATCAGCGCCATTCAATGCAGCTTCTTTTGTCCCCATAAGGCCTAAATCGTTGCGATTACCATATATCCGCTGCGCTTCTTCCATTGATTCTGGGTCAAACGCTTGAACCTTAGCCCCCGCTTGCCATAAAGAATCCATAAGCACTCGGCTGGGAGCTTCACGCATATCATCAGTATTAGGCTTAAATGCTAAACCCCATACCGCCACAGTTTTACCTGTTAAGCTTTTATTTTCTATAACAGCTTGATGATTCAATTCAGGAAAATAATGCTGACAAATATATTCAAAAAGTTTATTTTTTTGCGAGTAATTGACTGCTTCTACAGCTTTAAGTATTTGAGATTCATACCCTATCGCATCTGAAGTTTTCACTAATGCTTGTACGTCTTTAGGAAAACATGAACCACCATAACCACAACCAGGATAAATAAATTGAAATCCAATTCTTGAGTCAGATCCAATACCTTGTCTTACTTGCTCGATATCAGCGCCAACTTTTTCAGCAATATTAGCCATCTCATTCATGAAACTAATTTTAGTCGCTAACATACAATTTGCGGCATATTTGGTTAATTCAGCGCTTTTGACATCCATCACAATTATTTTTTCGTGATTTCTATTAAAAGGCTCGTACAGTTCACGCATTAAATCTTCTGCATATTTAGAATGGGTTCCGATGACAATGCGATCGGGACGTTTGCAATCTGATACAGCTGAGCCTTCTTTTAAAAACTCTGGATTAGATACTACTGAGAATTTAGGTTGAGACTCACGGCTTAAAAAACGTTCATTAAGGACATTTGTTATCATCGCTTGTACTTTATCAGCCGTCCCAACTGGAACCGTTGATTTATCAATCACAATTTTACTAGAACTCATATGGGTAGCGATTGTTTCTGCCACTTTCAAAACATACTTAAGGTCAGCAGATCCGTCTTCATCAGGAGGAGTACCAACCGCAATAAACTGCAACTCTCCAAAGTTAACACCAAACTCCGCGTCCGTTGAAAACGTTAAACGCCCTTCGGCATAGTTCTTTTCTACTATAGAGCTCAAGCCAGGTTCATAGATTGGGATGATGCCCTTTTGCAAGTTATCAATTTTATTCTGGTCAACATCAATACAGCATACGTCGTGACCCGCATCCGCTAAAATTGCACCCTGCACTAACCCAACATAACCAATACCAAAAACAGTGACTTTCATCTAAAACCTCTTACATATATTCCATTAATAGCAAGAAAAGACACGCTACCGCCCCTGAATTTCAGCTTCCAGATTGCTGCACATCTCTTCCATAAATCCTAATTTCTATATACTCAATAAACTTGAACTAAACTTAACGTAAGCCGCCCGATGCACCACAACAAAGCAATAAACACACAACATCTCTAAAACAAACACCAACTTTAGCTTGGTTTAGGTTAAAAATTAATGACAATGGCTATTTAACATTTCACTTTTACGCCACCATTCGATATTAAACCCATGTTTTAAATAACTAAAATTTATTATGAAAATTTATTACATGTTAAAAGCAAACGAGAAAACACATCAATACAAGCAAAAATCAAACCAAGTTGAAATTATCTTAAACCAAACGAGTGTCAATATTATGACACTCGAGCGGCACACTTACAACCATTGATATAACAGGTTTTTTATTTTAAAATATGCAAAACGTCAATAAGTACGTCACATATTACCTATACCTCATACACTTACACGCTAAAGCGATAGATACTTGAAGGACGAGGTAAAAAAACAAAATTATTACGTTTTCATTACAAGGGGTAATTATTTTGAAATTAAATTACAGTTAGAGTAAAAATGACTTCCGATAAAGCGGCTGGTAAAGTAAACGAGATATCAACTCAAAGTCTACGCCCTAAGTTAGTTCGTTTTTTAATCATAATTGCGATCATTAATGATACCTAATCAATATCTAGCATTATTTATGAGTGTTTATATTGTTTCTAATAAGCGGAACATGATAAGCCGACTTCCAATAGCATTATTGCTGTTTAGCTTTTGCTGCTTTTCTTTTATTTCAGAAAAAACATTTAATATAGAATTTTATGAACAGCTCAAGAGTCGTTACACCACTGAAAGATTGGATATTTTTTATAAATGGGAAGCGTTAATTAAGGCAGAACAACAATCCGAGATTCTGTCAAAATTAAATCTTGTAAATCAGTTTTCTAATCGAAACATTAGTTTCAAATCAGATATCAAGCATTGGAAAAAACAAGATTATTGGGCAACGCCTATAGAGTCTTTAGGTACAGGATCCGGTGATTGTGAAGATTTCGCGATTTTTAAGTACATGACTTTATTAGCACTGGGTATAGATGAATCAAAGTTAAGGTTAATGTATGTCCGTGCACTAACGATTAATGAACCTCACATGGTTCTTATTTATTCAGATACCCCCAGTTCAATGCCACTGGTATTAGACAACTTGAACACTAGAATTCTCCCAGCAAACAAACGTCGTGACTTGAAGCCAATTTATTCGTTTAACGGTCAAGGATTATGGTTAGCTAAAGCTCAAGGTTTAGGTAATAAAGTAAAAAGCGGAGCAGGTTCCAAAGATTGGACTGCATTAATGGAAAGAATTGAGCAAGGCCAATAATAGGAGCAAAGTAGTGAGCATTAAGAAAGGGTTATCTTTAAAAACACAGCTTTATTTATTAATTGCTTGTTTAACTATTTTTACCTTTAGTGCATCTCTTTATAACAATATAACGAGTATGCAGACCTACCTCGAAGACCAACTTTCCTCACATGCACAAGACGCTGCACATAGTTTAGGCCTCTCTATTTCGCCTTATATGGATGAAGAGGAGTTAGTTATCGCAAAAACGATGACAAACGCACTATTTGATTCAGGTTATTATCAATCGATAGCATTTTATGATCTTAATGACAAAATAATTTTTTCAAGAACTAACCCACACGGCACGCAACATATACCCAACTGGTTTATCAAGCTATTTTTATTATCACCACCAGTAATGACAAGCGAAGTATCTAATGGCTGGGTTATAGCTGGAAAAATCAAGGTTCAATCTCACTCAGGTTCGGCCTACAACACCTTATGGAATCATAGTAAAAATATTTTATGGATAACCTGCATGCAATTATGTATCGCATTAATTGCAGGTTTCTTCATATTAAAAGCGGTTTTATATCCTTTAAAAGGAATTGAAAGACAAGCAAATGCTGTTGCAACAAAACAATTCGAAATTAATTCTGAAATTCCTTACACCACGGAATTAAGAGCTGTAGTCAATGCGCTTAATAAAATGGTCGAAAACATTCGCCAAACTTTTCAAGAACAAACACAATTGGCAGAATCGTTATCAAAACAAGTCTACTTAGATAGTCAGACTGATTTACCCAATCGCAGAGCATTGTTAAAAAGGTTTGACTCTTACATTGTCGAAGCGAATGAAACCGGTTCGGCTTTATACATGAACCTCATTTCAATGACATCATTGAAGCAAATCAATGATTCTGAAGGTTACAGCGCTGGAGACAATTATATTACAGAAGCGGCAAACCTATTTAAAAAACAAATAACGCCTTTCAATCAAATTACGATGTTCAGGGTGTCAGGCTCAGAATTTATTATTTTATCGCTAATGTCATCCAATGAAGCAGAACAACTAAACAGTTCATTAAATGAGTCAATCAGCCTTGCAAGTAATACACAATATCCTCAAGGGTTCGCTAAACATGTGTCTACGAAAGTAGACTTATCAGAGTCATTTACTTGTGCTGTTCAACGATGCGATACAGAGATTGCCACCCAGCAATATTATTTAAATACTCAAAACAATCAAATTACAGCATCTGATAGTCAAGGTCACTCAAGAATCAAATGGTTAGAAATTTTAAAGCAATTTATCGCTTATTCATCATCTAACAATACTCAACGAAATCTTGAGAATATGCACGAACTGGACAGTATTTTCGAACTAATGCTGCAACCGATTATTAATAACCAAAAAGATCTGATGTATGTTGAATCGTTTCTGCGATTTAAACTAGAAGATGAAGTTTTCTCCACTCCTGAAGTTTTCGCCATGGCAGAGCGATTACACTTATCTAGCGAGTTAGAGCAGGCTGTTGTGAGCTTTATTTTTCATAAATTATTAAAAGTTAAACAGGCTAAAATTGCCATTAACATTGGTAATAGCGCTATTCACGATGAATCATTCACCAATTGGTTATTTCAAATATACCAACAACATAAAGCACAGCTTCCTCAGTTAATTTTTGAAATTAATGAATCAGCAGCAATGGCATCTGTTGAGTCTACCAAGCAGTTTATCAGTCGAGCTAAACAAGTGGGCATTGAAATAACCCTTGAACGATTTGGTGCCAACTTAAGCTCTTTTTCTTATATCAAAAACATGGATATTGACTATATCAAACTGGATGGCGGTTATATTAGAGATCTGGAAGAAGCTGACTCTCGCTTTTTTGTCCAAACCGTAACACAAATATGTCACGGTATTGGAATAAAAATAATTGCTCCCCACGTTGAAAATATAACCATTTCAACTCACTGTTTACAAATGAATATTGATGGTTTGCAAGGGAATGGGCTGTACCCTGTGAGTCATTATAATACTATCGTCTCTTCCAAAGAGGGCGAAATAGAGACTATACTTTTACTTAATAGATTTAATACTTCGACACAAATTAAGGAATAATGATGCGTAACTTAAAGCTAAGTTTATTACTTTTATCAGCAATGGTTTCCAGTAATGGAATAGCTGCAGTAACCGAAACCGAATTCGTAGCCGGTGTCACTCAAGCAAATGAACAAGGAGTATCACTTGCGGAGTATGCATTAGCACAATTTAACGCAACCCCTGAAGATGCTGGTGAAATTCTTGCTTTAGCGATACAAGCAACCGATGGCAATGAAGAAATGATAATTCAGGTTCTTGCCTCTGCGGCGGCTTCAGGTATGGACCCAGATGAAATACTGGCTATTGCGCTTGCGAATGGTGTCGACCCTTCTATCGTTGCCAAAGCGGTAGAAGAAACATTAACTGCCGGTGGTGGTTCATTTGGTTCAGCTCCAGCACCTGGTGCCATTGGTTCTGGTGGTGGTTCTGGCGGTGGTGCAGAAACCGTTTCTACCAACTAATTAACCTGAGCCTTATTTAATATAAGCCGTGTTCAACCTAGGCCGCAGTTAACTTAAGCCAAATACATATAAGCCCGCTAATAGCGGGCTTATTTATTTCAATTACCTTTAATAAATGCTTGCTCGATATCAGCGATCAAATCTTCCACATTTTCTAGTCCCACAGAAATGCGTAATAAGTTATCAGTGATCCCAGCTTCTTCTTTGGCTTCAGGAGAGTATGCACTATGAGTCATTGATGCAGGGTGTTGCACTAATGATTCAGCATCCCCTAAGCTGACAGCTATTGTGAATAGAGATAAAGCGTTAACAAAATTAATCGCTGTCTTCATGTCACCGTTTAACTCGAATGCGATCACCCCGCCTGCACGTTTCATTTGTTTGCCAAGATACACATGTCCTTGATGAGATTTAAGCCCTGGATAAAATACTTGGCTAATTTGAGGATGATTCTCGAGAAAGTTAGCGATTATTTCAGCGCTATCACAATGTCGGGTCAATCTTACATCAAGGGTTTTTAAGCCCCTTAAAATGAGCCATGCATCGTGGGGAGACATAACACCACCAAAATCTTTCAAAATGTCGTGCTTTAGTCCATCAATATGTTCTTTACTACCACAAACAATGCCAGCAATAACATCCCCATGACCATTTAAATATTTGGTTGCGCTATGTACCACCATATCAATCCCCATGGATAATGGCTGCTGTAAAAGTGGTGTCATGAAAGTATTATCTACAATACTAACCAGTCCATTACGCTTAGCAATATCTGCGATAGCGCGTAAATCATAAACTTCTAAATGTGGGTTTACTGGTGTTTCACAAAACACCAGTTTTGTGTTTGGCTGCACTGCTGCTTCCACTGCCAATGTATCCGTAAAATCCACAAAGCTGACATCGATGCCAAATCGGGTTAATTGAGTGTTTAATAATGCAAAGGTGCAGCCATATACAACATTTGATGCAACAAGATGATCGCCAGCTTTAAGATGTGTCATTAATGCAGCAGAAACAGCTGCCATACCAGATGCGCATGCGGCCGCGCTTTCTGCGCCTTCAAGTAAAGCCATTTTGCGTTCTAACTCATCGGTTGTCGGATTACCGAGTCGTGTATAAATATATCCAGGTTCTTCACCAGCAAAACGTGCTCCACCTTGCTGTGCATTGTCGAATACGAAAGTGGCGCTTTGATACAGTGGTGTCACTAACGCGCCAAACTGTTCTTTTTTATGCCCACCATGAATTGCTAACGTGGCTAAATCCCATTTTTTTTGCATCTTGCTCTCCCTGCCCGCTATTCATTAGAATATTATTTGTGTAAATTAGCGGTTAAGAATTTAAGATACATTGGTTGATAATTTAACCAATCCTTGGAGTTGTTTTTTCATTCAACAATATCGTAAATTATGTGTTACAGTCGCTCCCAAAGCCAATCAATCCAGTCTTTTCCAAACTTCAATCTCTGACAACACTCCAGCTTCAAAGCGCTCGGTATGCCACTCATTACCGACCAATTTATAAGAAAAGGTAAATGACTCCCCTTCTTTAACATTGAAAGAATTTAACGATGGAAATTCGGTATAATGCTGCTGAGTCAGTTGATACTTACCTGTACCTGCAGCCCAAAACGTTTTCACGCCCGAAGAGGTTTGCATTGTGGTAAAGCTAAAATAATTCTGCGAAATCACTTTTATCGCGCTGAGGTTTAAGTCCTGATAATTGATCCACTTTCCTTTATCGTTGAGATACTTTCCAGAGCTCAGGGTCCAACTTCCAACCAGTTGATTTTGGTAATTTGCGCTTTCACTTTTAATAGCATCATCTGAATGATCTTCAGCACGAATGTGGGGACTGGCGACAATCATTGCCAAACTGAATATCAGTTTAACTATTGGTGTAAACCCGCGTTTAGCTGCCATTAATTTTTCCTTTATAACTAATTCAAAGGCATCATGTTAACGTTTCGCCCGCTTAGGTATAGCCGACTTAAGTCTACTGGCATGATCCTAATGCTATAGAACTGCTTAAGTGTATGGAATGACAGGCAGAAAGGTTCTAAAGTTGATATTCTGCAACAATAAAATATTCGCCCTGCAGCTATAGTCGATAAGTTCATAAGTCATCGCTAAGTTCTTAAATCATCACTAAGTTCATAAAACATCGAGAATGGAGTTCACAATGAAAGAAAAAGAAAAGATGCTTGCAGGTCAGTCCTATGATGCTTGGGAACCTGAGTTACTTGAATTAAGAGCCAATGCAAAAAAGCTATGCCATCAATTTAATCAACTATGTCCATCAGAAATAGAACAGCGCGCAAACGTATTAAAAGCATTAATATCACCTAAGGGAAAATGCCATATAGAAGCGAACTTCTTCTGTGATTACGGCATAAACATTGAAGTAGGCGATAATTTCTATGCAAACCACAACTTAGTCATCCTAGACGTGTGTCAGGTCAAAATAGGTAACAATGTAATGTTTGGCCCCAATGTAATGTTATCTACTGCAACTCATCCTCTGGATGCCATTGCAAGGCGCACGACTGAATATGGAAAGCCGATAACGATTGGAGATGATGTATGGTTAGGCGGCAATGTATCTATATTACCGGGTATAACCATTGGCGATAACGCCGTGATCGGCGCAGGAAGTGTCGTAACAAAAGATATTGCCGGCAATGGCGTTTATGCCGGCAACCCTTGTAAATTTATTAAAGCACTCACCTAAGCAAGTATTAAAATTTTAGGTCAATTCGTCATTAAATCATTCTGCTCATTTTGATTTATAATGATTCTTTAAGTCGTTTCATCCCTTCATCAATATTAATTAAGGCTTGATAACCAAAATCTTGTTTCGCTGCACTAATATCAAAATAATGGCTAGTTGACAGTTGCCTTGCCACAAAACGCGTCATAATCGGTTCTTGTTGTTTGTTGAGCAAACCATAAACGGTTTCTAACACCACGCCAGCAGTATAAGCAACGCCTGCTGGCACTCGTTTTGAAACGGGGCCGATATCGACACAAGCAAGAATTTTGTTGAGCATTGAAGCCATTGTAATTGGCTCATCATTACTTAAAAAATAGGCCTTACCTGCGGCATTTGAAGCAGCATTTAAATCATTCGCGGCCAAAATGTGGGCATAAGCGGCGTTATCAACGTAAATGGTATCAACCAATTTATCCTGTTTACCGACTAGTTTAAGCTTACCCATTTGAGCTCGCGCGATGACACGTGGCACAAGATGAGGATCTTCTGGGCCCCATATCAAATGAGGTCTTAATGCTGTGGTCTTAAACTCAGTATTATTAGCGTCTAACACCATTTTTTCAGCTATGGCTTTTGAGTGACCGTAATAATTCAAATAGGATTTGGCATAAGGGGCTGATTCATCAATACCTGACTCATCTTCACCTGCAAAGGTCACACTTGGGGTGCTGGTATAAACTAAGCGTTTAATATTTAATGCCTTACAAGCGCGAATAATATTGGCAGTACCATTTACGTTGGGCTCAAAATAGCTGTCTCTGCTGCCCCAAACCCCAGCTTTTGAAGCAACATGAAATACTAAGTCGCAATCTTGCATTGCAGACAATACACTTTCATAGTCAGCTATATCCCCCTGAAACATGGTTACGCCCATGTCAGTTAACGCGGGATAATCACCGCGGGCAAAACCCACAACTTCGATTTGTGCGGCACGTAATCTTTTACAAATGGTTTTACCTAAAAAACCACCAGCACCGGTCACAAAAACCCGTTTAGCTGATGCTTTAAGCGCTGTTAACGCTTGTTGTTCTTGTACTAATAAGTCATCAAACATTAATGGGCTCTTTTGATTTTTATCTGAAGATAAAGACGGTTGATTAACAGTCACAAGTTATTCCTTCCATTGCTTTTGTGCCCAGACACTGAGCTTTTCACGGAATATTTTTGCGTTATGACGCACATCAACCGGAAAGTCAGGATGAATAAGGAAGCGATGAATTCCTGTTGTATGAGGGTATTTTTCAGCGATATCAAGCAACTCTTGATAGAGTAGTTTACTGGTTGAGCAGACAATCCCTTTATCAAGTTCAACACATAATAACGGCACAGTGGCGCCATTAACTTCAATAGCAACCAGTGCAGAGCGTTTGACTTGTTGATGAGTGTTAAACACTCGCTCACAAGGAATCGAAAAATAACGTTTATTGCTATCTACCCGATGGGCTTTACGGCCACACATCCATAAATGACCTGCATCATCAAGATAACCCACGTCGCCCATTCGGTGACGAACAATATCGCCATCGGCAATTTTAGCCGAAGCTGTTGCTGCGTCTCGCTGGTAATAACTCTCACTGACCATTGGGCCTTTTACGACAATCTCACCGATTTCACCACTGTTCAGGGGTAATGATTCATCCCACTGACTGATCACATCTTCGGTAATATCGATAATGGCAATATCAACACCATCTATTGGCTTGCCAACACAAATCCCTTTACCGTTATCAGTGGACTCAGTGGTATCAAATAACGCTGAGCTCGGCATCATACTGATAGGTAAAGACTCAGTCGCGCCATAAGAGTTTAACACTTCAACGCCTTCAGGTAACATCTGACTGAATCGTTTAATGGATGAAATTGTCGCTGGTGCGCCGGCTGAAATAACTCGCTTAACACTCGGTAACTTATGCTCTTTTTGCTCCCCCGCTTGACCTAATCGTTCTAGTAAAGCTGGGTTAACAAACATATTTGAGCATTGATACTTTTCAATCGCAGCAAAAAGATAATCAGGGTTAGCCGTTATCGGTTTACTGGCATCCATGGCAGGTACAATAGACGCCATACCAAGTGCTGGCCCAAATAACGAAAATAATGGGAAGGTCGCTAAATCTCGCTCGCCAGGTTTAATGCCATAATCATGCTTTAATGCCTGAATTTGCGCCTCAAACATTGCATGGCTGTACACCACACCTTTAGGCGTACCAGTGCTGCCACTGGTGAACAATATTGCCGCCATTTGACTGTTATCAAGAAGCTGTATTGGATATGGCGTATTAAGCTCGGCTTTAGGCAAGCTATCAATATTTTTTGCCCCCGCCAACCAGCGCTCTAGTCCACTGCCACCAACATTCAAACAATGCTTTACAGAAGACTTACCCCAACCTAATACCCTACGGGCAATATTCGCTTTCGAAATACCAATAAAAACGTCGGGCTTGGCTTCTTCAAAGCATTGCTTTAAGTTCTTAACCCCCATTCCAGGGTCCACCAAAATCGGAATAATCCCTGCTTTAAATAGCGCAAAAGTAAGCACAAAAAAATCGATACTCGGCGTCACCATCAATACCGCTTTCATCCCCGTTTGAATCCCAGCAGCATTTAGCCGATAGGCCATATCGTCAGAGTCAGCATCTAAGGCTTTAAAGTCAATTTCTTGATATGAAAGTGAACCGGATTGAGCCGTTTGTACAGCAACAGCAAGTTCAGTGGGAATGTGTTTCGCAGCATGAGATAAATGCTGGCAGATATTGGCTGTATTTATAGTCATAAGCTCACTGTCATGAATACGATTTAAGGTTCACTTTTATAACATTATCATTGTTAACTGATTCATTGCTTAAGTATCACTGTATTAAGAGTAATGACGCGCGAAGCTCAGCTAACGCTATAAAGTAAAAAGGCATCATTACGATGCCCTTACTTTATTCACTCTGACAAGTTAAGCCTTTGGCTGCTCTGCCATAAAGTGCTGAATAAGCCCAATCACATCTTCAGTCGCATCTTCCAGAATATAATGACCACAATCATCAAACTCTCGCACCTGCGCATGAGGCATATGTTGACGCCACTTGTCTAAAAAGTGCTTATCAAAAACAAAATCCTGAAGTCCCCAACAAATTAAGGTCGGTACATCAGAAAACTTAGTTAAGCTGTCACTGATGTCAGACACTAACTGGTAATTACGGTCTTCAGGCTTTAATGGAATATCCTGTACAAAACGTAATGTTGAAATACGGTTTTTCCAGTTATTAAACGGCGCAACATAGGCTTCACGCACTTCTTTTGACATCGGTTTACGCTTAACACCCACATAAGAGGCAATGGATGAAAAAGCATTAAAGCCTCTTACCAAAAATGTACCTAATATCGTTTCACGGCAAACCCATAATGCCCAAGGAAAAGGCTTGGTTTCAGGTAAATGAAACGCTGCAGTATTTAAAAAGACTAAACGTTTAATTCTTTCAGGGTAACGAGCTGCGTAACCCATACCGATCATGCCACCCCAATCGTGCACGACTAGGGTAATGTTTTCTTTCACATCGAGACTATCAAGCAAGGCTTCTAGATCATCAATACGATTTTTTAAGGTGTAATCGTATTGTGGATCGTCAGGCTTATCTGATAAACCACAACCAATGTGATCAGGTACAATACACTGATGGGTTGGGCTTAATGCCGTTACTAGGTTACGGTAGTAATAACTCCAACTCGGATTACCATGAACCATAACAACTGGCTCACCTTGACCTTCGTTGACGTAATGTAATTTATTACCATTTCGGTCTAAATAATGGCTGTCAAAAGGCAACAGATTTTCTAACATGATGCTTCCTAATAATTCTTATAATACTGTTAAATAACCAGTTAGATGACTACCACTTGATGCCAAGCATCATACAGTTCAATCCACTGCCTATTCCTAGAAAGCTCACTTGATCGCCGAGTTTCAAGAACCCTTGATCATGGGCAATCGCTGCGGTCACAGGTAAAGACACTGTGCCCATATTGCCGAGCGTTTCATAGGTAGGAAATTCTTTTTCATGAGAAATGTTGAGTGCATTTAAAACTTGCTTGCGATTAGATGCGCCAACCTGGTGACAAATCACTTTATCAACTTGTTCTACAACCCAATCACGTTGAGTCAAGAAGTGCTCCCAAGTATGCTTAGCCAAATCAACACCCTCTTTGAGCAGTGTAACGGCATCAGTGCGCATAAACTCACGATACAACTTCTGGCTCGTTTCCTGAAGGCCCCATTGACATAACTCATGGTGCTCAGGAGCAGATAAATGACTCGCACCTAACAGTTGATGCTGACGGGTATTTTTAAGCGGTAAGCTGCCATCGGTTAAAATAACCGCAACAGCACCGGAGCCACCAGTTAGCGTCGCCAATGATTGAGCAAAGTTTTGCATCGTCGGCTCATTCAACATATTGTCGATAGTGACTTCAACGATATCGCGGGCAGATTCACACGAAACCACCATGCCAGCTTTGATTTGTCCTAACTCAATGCGGTTAGCAATATCTAAAATGCCTGATAGCACGCCAAGACATGCGTTACTGATATCGTAAATTGCAGTATCTTTAGAAACACCTAGTTCAGCCGCAACACGACAAGCCGTAGCAGGTTCATGTTGGTCGCGACAGACACCGGTGTAAACCACAGCACCTAAATCACTCACGCTGATACCTGTTTCATCTACAGCTTTACGCGCTGCACATAATGCGCCGTCAGATAATCGATAGCCTTTTGGCCACCAACGACGTTCTTTGATACCAGTTAATGCAGCTAATTGCCCCATTGGAATACGAAACTTTTGATAAAGCGGCGCAAGACGAGATTCTAGGTCTAGGCTAGACACCACTTGGGGTGCTAACTCATAAGCCATACTATTAATAAAAACGCGGGAATATTTCATGAAACCGTATCAATCGCTCACTTTAAGGTCGCTTACAGCAACCATATTTATTGGTATTTGTTATTAACCCGCCATTTGAGCAAGAAAAACCCAAATATTCAATATAAAACCACTTTTAGTCGTAGATAAATCTACCTACGCCACAGTTTATGGCAGTTAATTTTGTGATGGCATGAGTTTGTTTAAGTCTTAAGCTAGCAATTTAAAACTATATAACAGCAAGTTAGCTAACTATTCGAACAAACAAAAAATCAATTATCGTTTTTTAGCCTGAATAAGGCTATTTCTTGGAGTAATACTGTTCGAACAAAATTCAAGCACATCCACTTGGTAGTTATGTTGTTCTAAAAAACACATTCTATCTAAAATTAACCACTGCTCTAAAACGCGTCTAAACAGGTGTGCGACCAAATCAATTCTCTGTGTCAGTCTTTGTCTTTGCTTACCGATTTCTAAATAGTGTTCAATATCTGCAACCGAGGTTATATCGACCTGTTTTTGTACAGCTGCCCAATGACAAAAGTCCACAAAACGACCTGAAAGCTGACTACGTTTAATGCTTGGGATAGGTAAGTAGCATTTATTACCTGATGCGGCTCTTTGCAGGCTATCAAAGCCCAAACGCCAAGCAACTTCTTGATGCCTTAACGTTAACTGCCTTTCATTGGCGATAACGCTTTGCTGCAGAGGCAACTGCAAATCATGGCGAGAAAGCGTAAAACCCACTTGCTTAGCCACATCAGAAAGTGGCTGATATTGCTGCGCTTCAATTAAATGATAACAACAAGGTGAAAATGAAATGGCTTGTGTAGATGACTGAACGGCCAAATCAATTAACCTCACATGTAAATCACCGCATGCATGCAGTGCAATGGCATGTTGCTCAGCCTTTAAAGGATTCTCAGATAACTTAAATACATCGGTGCAACGAAACTGCTGTTGTAATTGCCAATGTTGAGCAAACTCATGACCTTGATCGCACAAGTTTTGTTGCCATTCTAAACTGGTCACCGGCAAGTTACGGGTTTTGGCGAGATAACGCCCTAAATGTCCTTTACCTGCACACCACTCTACAATCGGTAGGCGATCATTTGGAACATGTGCTGCAAACTGAGTGATCTGTTGCCATTTACGGCCTTTAATATGGGCACTAAAATGACTCAGCTCTGTTTCAGTAAGTTGTAAGTCAATCGGCTGATGGCTCGATGTCTCGCTTTGATTAGTATTATCGATACAACTAGCCGTAATGCCTTCAGTCAACAACGCGGCAAGCTCTTGTTCACTCCATTTTAAACAAGAGTTTGACGATAAATCTTCTATTAAACTCGGCAGTAAATAATTAACTAAGTTTTGTTGCTCAAGATCTAGTGTCTCAATATCAGCGTCATCTATTTGCCATACCGTTTTTGCTAACTTCGGAAACGCTTGTTGCCAAGGCAAAACCTCGCATTCAAACGCTTTTACTTGCCACAGAGCCTTGAGTGACGATAAACATTCACTGATCTGCGCAAGCTTAAGCGTGTTAGCTGAACAAATAGACAATACTGAACCCTTTTATGCTTGTTTTTTAACAGCCATTCGTTTGCCTAACCAGACACCGAATCCTAATGGCGCAAAAAATACCGCGATTAAGAACAAAATGAAATACAAAATCAAACTTTTAAGAGTTTCAGTGATTTGCTTAAACACTTGCTCAACTGTTTTCTGGGTCAAGTCATCAATATCTTGCACTGCAGCAATCCGTTCTCTGGTGACCATTTCGACTAAAGCTTCACGCTCATTAGTCAGTAGCAGAGTTAAGGTTTCACGCTCTTTACTGAGTTGCTGTATTTTATCATCGGTTAACTCACTTAACTCTGCCAGTAAAGGGCTAAGTTCAGTGCGCATATCCGTCGCCAACATGGTCATCATCTCAGGCGTTTGCTCCATTAACGCTTGAAATTTAACAGTAGTCTCACTGATGTTTTTAAGGGCTTGTTCTACATCTGCTGCATTTACATCAGCATGCAAAGCATACAGCTCCGCTTTCCAGCCTAGAATTTTAGGCATTTGCTGAGTCGTCATGGCCATTCTATCGGACATATCACTCATCACTTCAGGCATCGAACCAAAAGTGGTTATGGCTTCAAATTCAGAAATATTGCTATAAGTTAACCAATCTTGAAAAGCAGAAGAACGGCTAAAACTGATATCTTTAATTGGATTATCAGCAACATATTGTTTTACAAATGCTTGATGCTTTCTAAAGCTGCTTGGATCAACAAAGCCTTTTACGGTTTTAGCAAATTTAGTCGACAGCATCTGGCTAGCTTCAATGGCGATTGATTGTTGCTGTCCAAATACATCGCTACCTGCGCCGTCAGAAAAGTATTGATTCATCTGCTCGGTAAACACCCATGTATCTACCATTGCGGCAACTGGAGATGCTTGAAAAATAGCACGCTGAAGGTTTTGCTCAGAGTAAATTTTCCACATCAAAGTATTTGATTTTATAGCAACATCGTCAGTGCCATTAGCAATCAAATCGGCACTCGCCTCCACCTGAGTATAGAAACTATAACTAAACTCTCGGCTAAACATTCTCATGTTAATTTGCTCTTTAGGAAGCGGCTCTACGCCACTTTCAAGCTTAACTTCAAGTAATGAACAACCTGTCATTAACACTAAGCTTAAACTCATCAACAACATAAAAGAGCCACGTTTTACTGCTGAACATAGCGATGATTTCATGGTATTCTCCACACCAATTCTTAGCAATTTAGTTATTCCAAGCTAACAATAATTAGTCTAATGTGTTTACATCAAACACAATAATTAGACAAGCGAGCATTAAAAGTAACTAACTGATATATAATATATTTAATTTCACACGAGACTAATTTTTATGACGTTTAGTGTCTAGTGTTATTCATCAATATATCAGCGTAATTGCGCCTTTAACTGTTAATTATAGGATGTTTATATGCACTCACCATGTGTTGCCAAGTGCGGGCTGAACGATGATGATTTTTGTATGGGGTGTTTTAGACACATCAATGAAATTGTTGGCTGGGGACAAGCCAGTGAAGAGAAAAAACAAGCTGTATGGCAACAACTACCACAGCGAAAAGAGCAAATGAAAGGTGGTAATAATAGCCAGATCATTAGCCGTGATAAGTGGATAAAAGCCCAGACTGAAATTGAACAAGCTTAAAGATAGAATAACGAACAGATTTAAATAGTGAACGGTTAGATTAATAAAAAGTTTAGCTAATTATTGTCATGTTTACCTTTTACTCATAACTAAACGTTAGATATGTAAAAAAGAGCATGAATCAACATTAATTGCTCATGCTCTTTTAAATGACTATTTATTTTTTAACTGTTCTAAGTTATTAAATAACGTATAGAAAAAACCAATTGAGCGACCGTACTCTTTAACTAAAATACGCTCATTAACGCCATGAAAGCCTTTAAACTCTTCAGTATTTTCTAATTGAATCGCTGTCATAGTATATACATCTGGTGCAAAGCTTCTGGCTTGAAAATGTTTAGAATCAGATCCACCGACCACAAAAAATGGTGACACGATTAAGTCATTCCCCCAAGTTTGGCGAATGGTTTTTTCCAGCATTTTGTAACCAGGGCCACCTGCATTGGCAACATTGGTAGCAGGTGTTGACGCTGAAATATCTTTAATTTCAATGCGTTCGTCTGCTATTGCTTTTTTCACATGAGCAATAATAACTTCTGGAGTATCACCCGGCATTGGCCTGAAATTGACTATAGCTGCAGCTGTTGGTGGCAATACATTATCCTTAATCCCTGCATTAAACATAGTAACTGCAATGGTGGTGTGGATCATGGCTCGTGTCAGTTCATTCTTTGACATTAGGTCAATGAATTCTTGCTCCAACGGGGTAACTTCGCCATCTTTACCAAATGCTACAGCCGAGTATAAAGGCTGATTCGCTTTATCTAATTCAGGTCCCATGTAGCGATACTGAGCCCGCACAGCAGGGTGAATTCGGTAAGGGAATTGGGCTTTCTCTAATTTGGTTATCGCTTCAGCGACAATACCAATATTTGACTCCTCTGGTGGCATTGATGAATGTCCACCAATACCATTAATCGACAATTCTAGACTTATGAAGCCTTTCTGGGCAATTCCAATAAGTGCGGTATTTTCTTTAATCCCAGGGAAAATACCCGGTGTAATTGGTGCAGATTCATCCATTACGAATGCAAATCTTTCAATACCACGTTTTTCTAAAACATCGGCAATGTACCTAGCACCTTCAGGCCCGCCTACTTCTTCATCTTGTCCAAATACAAAATATAACGTGCGTGATGGCTGCCAACCTTCTGTTATCTTCATTTCAGCCGCTTCTAAAATGGCATGGATCTGGTTTTTATCATCTAATGATCCCCTTCCCCAAATGTAGCCATCTTTAATGGTGCCGGCAAAAGGATCCGCTTTCCATTGTTCTCTTGAATCGGCAGGTACAGGTACTACATCTTGATGAGCATAAAAAAGTGCCGGTTGTAATGTTGGGTCTGTGCCTTCCCATGTATAGAGCAAACTGTAAGGTCGAGGATCTCCTAACACTTCCTTTTTCAATTTGGCATGTACCTTAGGATAACTTTTCTCGAGGTACGCGTGATAATCGGTAAAAGCTTTGGCATCAAAATCGTTTCGATCTTGATTAGAAATGGTTTTAAAGGTGACCGCCTTTGATAAACGTTTTGCAGCGCCATCGAGGTCGACTTTGACCTCAACTTTTTCAACATTTTTCATCTGCATTGATGAAAATTCTTGTTCGCTAGCTGCGCACACTGAAACTCCGGCGCTCAAGGCGATTGCTGAAATAAGCCCAGTAAAAATTTTAGTATAACTAAACATGCATATTCCCTTATAAGTTGAGTAGTAAGTCCATATTTATCTGATCAGTTTGCGATGTCCAAATATATTGCTTTCAACAATTATCGCGATATCCAGTGAAACCATAATGACGCACTAGACACTACAAATATAGTCAAATTTTAACCATAAGTCTGAGATTTACTTGCCAAGCGGGCTGTTGGCTAACTCCTTTTCAAATAATCACCATTAACATGGTTAAGCCAGGATTATGATGCAATAGCTGAGTTAATCCAATTCAACCATTTATTCGTTAATTCAATACCTTGGATGAATATGAACACAAATCAGGTTCGCAATAAAATGCAAAAAAAAAGCCCATATAAATATGAGCTTTTTGTTTAGATATGAGCAAACAATACTACTTTTTCATCATTGCTTTTAAATCAGCAAACGGATTATATGTCGCCGCTTCTTGCTTAACTTCGGTAGTGCTGCCGTAACGGATCAACTCTTCAAAACGAGAATGTTCATTATCGTGGCAATACAAACACAATAACTCCCAATTAGAACCATCTGATGGATTGTTATCATGGTTATGATCCACATGATGCACTGTCAGCTCTGATAAATTTTTATGGGTGAACTCACGGGTACAGCGGCCACACACCCAAGGATACAGTTTTAACGCTTGCTCGCGGTATCCCTTTTCACGGCTGGCTTTATACTCTCTTGCTTCCGCTAATACTTTATCTAATTTACTTTGTGTGCCCGACATCGACTTTCCAACTTTGGTTGATGAAACATTGATTGATGAAACAACATTGATTAGTTCTAAAACATTACCCCAAGAATAATCTCAGTTAACACTCGGGGCAATGTTTTCTATCACAAACTGAATTTAATGATGACTGACAAACAAAATGGCCAACATTTTCTTTCAAGCTGAACGAGATTGAGTTAATGAAAATAAAATGACACTTATTAGTGCGGTTTATTTTTGAAACCGGTTATTGCATATTTGACGACATTTTCTTGTTCAAAAAACACAGCCACCCACACTGGATAAAAGCCTATAGAGGCGAATTAACATTAATGACAAAAGGTAATACTTTAATCATTAATGCTATAAATTATGAATATTGTCACAAGCTGATGATGACAAAAAATAAGTGGTTATTGCGGTTTATCTGCAGGGGCATCTTGTTCAGAATTAGCCGTTTTAATGGCTTTTTTGTCATTCACAGCCGTTATCGATTTAGCGGAAATCCCTGCTGTTAAATTAAAACGCATCGCATCTTCAAAAGACCAATCCACTTCAATTAAATCTTCACGTTTTACTAAACTAGTGACACCGGCCATTTGGTAACTTAACTGGAATAAAACCGGCACCCATTCCCCTTCAGGTAGCGCATCAGTCAATGGTTTTGGCGCTGTTTGATTCATAATAAAGCCAACGACATAGCCACCATTTGCTTGTTTAATTAATACCGTCTTTTGGTTTTTCGGTTTTCCGTCGCGTTTCATCAAACCTGCAATATCTCGGATACTGCCATATACAGATTTAAACAAAGGAAACTTCATTAACTGCTGTTCAAGCCAGCCGTAAAGCCAAGCGAATGGGCTAAAAGAAAACAGCAGACCTGAAATAAACACTAACACCGCAACTAAGATAAACCCCGCACCGACAAAAGTGTTATCAAGCTCAACAATATCCAGTAGTAAATGGCCTAATCCATCTAACGAAATGAATAGCGACCAAAATAGCCAAAGGCTTAACACCATAGGAAGTAAATTGGTCAAGCCACGGGACAGGGTATTTTTCATTTAGCTCACGGAAAAGAAGAATCAAGACGAAAATGTTAACACAGTTTGCTCATTAGTCACTTCGCATATACCCCATGACTAATTAAGCAAACATGACATTGTGATCACTGTCACGCACAGAACCTACTAAGCGGCTGAACTGCTAAGCCAATAAGCAACGTCATTTTGTCTTTGGCGTGGATAGTGATTGCCATTGGTGACGTCCTAGCTCTAATACGACACCAACTGCTAAACCTGCTGCTGTATTAATCGCAAGGCAAGCTAACGCAGTGGTAAAAATTACGAATATACAAAATGGTTTGCCATCAATGAATCGTTTAGACCAGGCTAATTGGGTGCCAGCAATTGCAAGTAAGCTACCAAGCACAGCAAGTGGGATTAACGAAAGAACAGTGGCAATCCCCTGCCCCCAAAAAATAGCTATCAGCACACAAGTGGCGCCAAATATTGCTGGTGCTAACCAGGTACGCGCACCAAAATGATACTGCACAGCTAACCCGCCAGCGCCATGGCACATTGCTGCACCGCCAAATGGCGCCATTAATAAATTGGTCCAACCCGAGCTTTTTGCAAAAGCTTGTGGGGTAAACTTATCGCTATCTTCAGGAAATTTATCTTTTGCCATTGCAGAAATCGCAATCACCGCATTAGTTAAGGTGAGTGCTAATTGCGGCAAGACCAATAGTACAGCTGCCGAGCTCCATTCATAGCTCTCTGGCCAGCTAAAATGCCAAGGCGCTGCCTGTGCGAAATTAAAACTAGGGGCACTTTGACTCAGATACTGCCAAACTATGCCAAAAAAGATAACCAAGGGCATGACAATGTATTGCATTGGCATAAATCGACTTAAAAATAATGCCGCGAAAGCAAGTAAGCCTACGCCCCAAGTTTCACTCATCATAAAGCCACCCATCCACATTAACTGAATGCCAATAGCTAATTGGATGCCAATACTAATCGCGGGTGATAGTTGCTTTGCCATCCATTGAATGATGCCACTGTATGCCAATATCAGTAATATGACGCCCATTAACATTGCCGAAGCTTGTAACATCCCAGGCGTCAGGCCTTCAGCAATGACCAGCGCACTGATGACTTTCATCGGCTGAGTTGGAATGGGCCTTCGATAATAAAATGCGGTAAAAAGCGCAAAAAAGCCAAAGCCAAGAAATATGCCTTGGGGTGAGAATTGATTAAGCGCAATCAGGCCTAATACAAGTGGAAGGAAGGTACCTAAGTCAGCGAATGCACCGCTTAACTCTCCTGAAAGTTTGTTGACGTTATTTAAGCTATGGGTCTTACATCTCATATATCTTGCCGCAGGGATTGGATATATAAAGATAGCAATTTAAATGCCAATTATTTCTGTGATCGAATTCAAAAAATATCGTGATGTTAGTGACTTACAAAAAATAGTGCGACAAAGTGACTCAATTTTAATATTCAGACAAGGTCATTTTGTCCAACTCTAACTGTATTTTATTTTGCTTTGGGTATGTGCTTATTGCTTAAGATCTCTTATTTAAGGTTTACTGCAAATGTTTATTGCTGCTGTTTAGGGTTATTGATTAGGGCTTGTGTTTAGGGCTGTTGCTTAGTGCTTTTGTTTAGGTTTAGGTTTAGGCTTAACCGACAAAAAAGCCCCTAATTTTCATTAAGGGCTTTGAGATGCAAACCAATCAGTTTACATGTTTAAATCTTTTTCCATGTCTTCATAAGAAGTATGGCGAACATCCTTACCTTTCACGAAGAAGATAATGTACTCACAGATATTCTTACAGCGGTCACCGACACGTTCAACCGCACGAGCAGCCCAAAGTACGTCTAATACCGCTGGAATAGAGCGAGGATCTTCCATCATGTAAGTCATTAACTGACGGATAATGCCTTCATATTCTTTGTCTAGCTTAGCATCTTCTTTGTGCAGCTCAAGTGCATTGTCAGCATCCATACGCGCTAGCGCATCAAGTGTTGCATGGAGTGTGCGCGTTGCATGACGCCCCATGTTTTCAATGCTCACAAGTAATGGCTGTTGATTATTTAAACGCTTATCTAAAGCAGCCTTTGCAATACGTACACAAGCATCGCCAATACGTTCTAGATCAGTAATGGTTTTGCCAATCGTAATAATTAAACGTAAATCACTGGCAGCAGGTTGGCGCTTAGCAATAATACGGGTACATTCTTCATCAATAGACACTTCCATGCCATTGACTCTGTGATCGCCGTCAATCACCTTTTGCGCAAGCTCTGCGTCAAGTGATGCAAGTGCATCAAGTGACTCTTCAAGCTGACGCTCAACTAAACCGCCCATAGCTAAAACACGGTTACGGATATCTTCTAATTCAGCATTAAACTGACCAGAAATATGCTTATTTAAACTTTTGTTTTCCATTACTGTATCAACCTTTATTCTTTAAAATATTGACCGAAGTCTCGGCTATTAATGCCTGTACTTTTAGCCGTAACGACCCGTAATGTAATCTTCTGTCTTACGTTTTTTTGGCGTCGTAAAGATAGTATTGGTATCAGCGTACTCAATTAACTCGCCCATGTACATGAAGGCAGTTTGATCAGATACACGCGCAGCTTGTTGCATGTTGTGCGTAACGATAACCACTGTGTACTTTGATTTTAGCTCAGTAATTAGCTCTTCAATCGTTAATGTTGAAATTGGATCCAATGCTGATGTTGGTTCATCAAGTAACAAAACTTCTGGTTCAATAGCAATTGCACGGGCAATCACTAGACGTTGTTGCTGACCACCAGATAAACCAAAGGCGTTATCATGTAAACGGTCTTTCACTTCATCCCAAATTGCCGCGCCGCGCAGTGAACGTTCAGCTGCTTCGTCAAGTTCACGACGATTACTTACACCTTGTAAACGTAGCCCGTAAACCACATTTTCATAAATTGACTTAGGAAACGGGTTAGGACGCTGGAACACCATACCAACATTACGACGAAGCGCAGCAACGTCGACTTGCTTGTCATAAATATTTTGACCGTGAAGTAAAATCTCACCACTTGTATGACAGGTTTCAACTAAGTCATTCATACGGTTAATACAACGTAATAATGTTGACTTACCACAACCACTTGGGCCAATAAATGCTGTCACTTGGTTTTTCGGGATTTTCATGCTCACATCGAATAGAGCTTGTTTATCACCATAACGTAAATCTAAGTTACGAATTTCTAGCGCAGTATCCTGTGCAGGTAGGTTAGCTAAATCGACAACTTCAGATTTAATAGCGCTTTGATCAATAGAAATCATTTTTCTTTTTTCCTCAGGATATCGCTAATTAATGTTCTAGCGAACGGAATTTTTCACGTAAGTGATTACGTACACTAATAGCTGTTAAGTTAAGTGTCACAATCACAGATACTAATAAGAATGAAGTAGCGTAAACCAGTGGTCTAGCCGCTTCTACGTTAGGACTTTGGAAGCCAACGTCGTAAATATGGAAACCTAAATGCATAAACTTACGTTCTAAATGGATAAACGGGAAGTTCATATCTATCGGTAACGTCGGTGCAAGTTTTACCACACCCAC
This sequence comes from Shewanella sp. 10N.286.52.E4, assembly GCF_041468785.1. Classification (NCBI taxonomy): domain Bacteria; kingdom Pseudomonadati; phylum Pseudomonadota; class Gammaproteobacteria; order Alteromonadales; family Shewanellaceae; genus Shewanella; species Shewanella sp. 10N.286.52.E4. Next base: position 20,556 of record NZ_JBFRJJ010000018.1, on the reverse strand, counting down.
TAACATCAATGGCGCGACTTCACCCGCTGCGCGAGCTACAGCCAAAATAAGGCCTGTCATAATCGCAGGACTTGCCATTGGAATAATAATGCGCCATAAGGTTTCAAACTTTGTCGCACCTAACGCTAAACTGCCTTGACGTACTGCACTTGGGATACGGCTTAAGCCTTCCTCAGTAGATACAATCACAACTGGCAATGTCAAAATAGCTAAGGTCAGTGCAGACCAAATCACACCTGGCGAACCAAATGTCGGTGCAGGTAATGCTTCAGGATAAAATAGCTGATCTAACGAGCCACCAAGCATATAAACAAAGAAGCCTAAACCAAACACACCGTATACGATAGATGGCACACCCGCTAAGTTAATCACCGCAATACGGATCATCTTAGTAATTGGGCCCTTTTTAGCATATTCATGTAAGTAAATCGCGGCAATCACACCAAATGGCGTCACAATCACAGCCATCAGCATCACCATGAACACGGTACCAAAGATAGCTGGGAATACCCCACCTTCAGTATTCGCTTCACGTGGGTCGTGGCTAACAAAGCGACCTATTCCCACAAACCAATGAACCACTTTATCAAAGCTGTTCATTCGGTTGACATAACTCACATCTAAGACTGAATCTAACTTCAAGGTAACTTCTTCACCGCGCATATCACGGATAATGACAGAATCTCTTGCTGCTTCATCACGCAATGCAAACAAGTCTTTTTCCATCACTAAGTAGTCTTGGTTTAACTGCTCAGCTTGTGCGTCTAAATCTGCTTTTAGTTCAGGGGTTAACTTGCCGTCTAACTCTAATCCACGCTCTTTTAAGCGAAGACGCTCTAGCGCATAGTTAACTGAACCAATTTCAGACTTTTGTAGTTTAAGCGCTTGCTCACCGATATCAACAGAACGTTCAATATGTTCTTCTAATGACGTTTCGATTTGCTCGCCATCAAGCGATAAACGTTGGCCATCTTCGATAACAGCAACAGGGTAACCATAAAAATTACCATTTTTAGTTCGCTCAAACATCGCTATATCTTCAGGCTTTTCACGACTAACAATGTCAGTTGCTAAAATCCAGCGGAAATCTAAGCCTACAAACTCACGGTTACCTGTTTTCACAAGGTAGCGAGTGACAAACTCACCCGGATGTTCATTAAACTTGTGACCCGCTGAGATTAAGCGTTCAGTGGGCACTTCTTCACGGTCGTAGATCTCGCCTATTAGTGTTGATTTAACTCCATTGTTATCTTCAAGTTGCCATTGATAAATGTCAGCAGGCCAGAAGTAACTTAAGCCACGCCAAGCAATCAATAACAACAAACCCAGTACTGCAATCAAACTGATACTTACTGCACCACCAGTCATCCATATCCATGGAGATCCTGATTTAACCCACTTACCCATTGCTCGAACCTCTCAAAGCGATTGGCGAAATATTAACTATTGTTTTCATCTTCATTCCTTAAAGTGAGCTGTAACGTTCACGTAGACGTTGACGTACCACTTCTGCAATGGTGTTAAAGACAAAGGTAAATACAAACAAAACGAATGCTGCAAGGAACAATACGCGGTAATGCGAACTACCAATGGCTGATTCAGGCATTTCGACAGCAATGTTCGCGGCTAAGGTACGCATACCCTCAAACACACTCCACTCGAGGATTGCTGTATTACCCGTTGCCATTAATACAATCATGGTTTCACCTACTGCTCGCCCTAACCCCATCATCACTGCAGAGAAAATACCAGGGCTTGCTGTTAATAAAACCACCCGTGTTAATGTCTGCCAGTTCGTTGCACCTAGTGCTAATGAACCATTTGATAGATGACGTGGCACTGAGAAAATCGCATCTTCAGCAATCGAGAAAATCGTTGGAATCACCGCAAAGCCCATCGCAATACCGACAACAAACGCGTTACGTTGGTCGAAAGTAATCCCTAGCTCATTAGTAATAAATTGACGGGTGTTACCATCAAATAAGGCGATTTCAATCACTGGGCTGATTTCAAATGAGAACCAACCTACAAACAAAATCACTGGGATCAACATGATCTCTTGATATGTTTCAGGTAAACGCTGCTTCCATTTAGCTGGTAACTTGCTCCAAGTAAATGCGCTGACCAAGATACTGGTTGGCAGTAATGTCAGTAACACTAATATGCCAGGTAAATGGTCTTCGATTAATGGGGCTAACCATAAACCCGCTAAGAAACCTAAAATTACTGTTGGCAATGCTTCCATAATTTCAATGGTAGGCTTAACAACACTACGCACTTTCGGTGCCATAAAGTAAGCCGTGTAAATCGCACCTGCGATAGCAATTGGCACAGCAAATAACATGGCATAAAAAGCCGCTTTCATGGTGCCGAATGCTAAAGGCATTAAGCTTAGTTTTGCTTCAAAATCATCAGAACCAGATGTTGACTGCCAAACGTACTGTGGCTCAGGGTAACCTTCATACCAAACTTTTTGCCACAATGCGCTCCATGACACTTCAGGATGGTCATTGTCGACAGCAAAAATATTCAGGCTGTTATTCGCTTCAACGATTAATGCATTTGAGCGAGGGCTGAAGGCCATTTCACCAGGTTGCGCAATATTGAATGTTTCAGTAAATAAGTTACGTTGACTGGTGGTATACAGTAGCGATAATTCGCCCTCTGCACTGACAACAGCAAAACTCTTACGATAAAATTCTGTGGCAATGGTTTGCACAGGCGAGTCAATTTCGAAGTCACGAATTTTCTGGTACAAACGACCGTTGCGGCTACTTACCTGAAAATACTGGCTAATTGTGCCATCTTCATAATTAACTAATACCGAGCTCGCACCCGCTAATAAACTGACGTTAGATACCTTATTGCTGCCATCTTTTACATCAATCACTTGCAGCAAACTTGGCGTATCAGTATCGCGGATGCTGTAGATAAATATTTTACCTGACGTCGGTAAGATCAATTGGCGATGGTCTGGCGTCATTAATGCAGTGAAAGCCTCTTTTGGTGCATCTTCAATCACCGCTAAATCTGAATACCATTCAATTTCTTCGGTCATCATGTTTTCTTCGCCCTCAAGGCGATTCAATTTCCATGCACCGTCATTATCTTGATACGCAAAGCCAATACGACTATCGATATAATCAAACACCAAATTGTTCAATGGTTGACCTTCGTCGACCATTATCGGTGTTTCACCAAGTGGATAACGTAAACGAGGCGTAATTGTGCGGACGTTGTCTGGATAAGTCACACCAAAATCAACACCTACAACCAATGCTTCCCCTGAGCTTAACCCCAGTGCAAAACGTTGTTCATTCGGTTTTGCTTTAGTACTACTTACCACGGTTGCACCCGCTGGTAGAGGAGGATTAAAACTTTGGATTAGTTGTTTACTTGCAACTGAATAAAAATCAACTTGTCCATCAATTGTCACGCGATAAGCGATTTCATTCTGCTCATCACTACCGACCATTAATGTTGCTACATCCGTATTTTGATAGCTAATGGTTGAAACAGGCTCAACATCTGCACCATCAAAAATAGGTTTGATAACATACAATAAGTAAAAGAAAATCAACAACAAAGCGACAAAAACCATGGTACCACCCACAGTTACTCCGACTTCAGCTGCCTTATCCGTAAATGCTCTTCGATTCGTACGTCTGCTGACAAGCAAACTTTTCGTCTCAGAACCAGGCTGACTTACCTGACTTTCCATTCAGAACCTCTATAATTAATCGTCAGCGAAATTTCGCTATGATTGTTTAATCCGCTGTGTTACTAAATAAATAGCTGTTTTATTTACCTAAACTGACTGTTTTTCATTCCCAAGCGAATCGCTGGTTTAAAAAGTTGCAGTTTAGCGAGCTTATATGACATTTTTTGGATGCCAATTTTAATTGGCTGAATTATATGACGTAAATATGACAGTAGTGTTACAGCAGATTTATTTGTTAATAATTTGGGAGTTTCAATTATGTTGCGTTATCTCGTTACCTTGCAAGCCCCTGATAGAAAAGGACTAGTTGAGCAAATAGCAAATGTTATAAGTCGTCACAATGGTAATTGGCTTGATTCAGAAATGCGTCATATAGATGGTATCTTTGCCGCTATATTACAGTTAGAAGTTTCTGCATTAAAATGGGACGCCTTGCTAGAAGCATTAGAGTGTATTGACGGACTTAATTGCACTTATTGTAAAACAGGCCATATAGCACAGCCAATCAAACGCTTAAGCTTTAATCTAGTTGCTTATGATCGCGAAGGCTTAGTACTTGAAATATCTAATAAAATAAACGCTCTTGGTATTAACATTGAGCAATTTAGCAGCCAACAGGAAACAGCAAGCCACAGCGGTATTGCCCTCTTCAGAGCAACGATGGGCCTAGGCTTATCTGATCCTAGCCAAGAAGAACAGTTAACAGAATCACTTTATGAACTGGGTGATGATGTTGTATTAGATAAACTGAGTAAAAGCGCATAAAGCTTGCATTATCTGATGCGCAATCACGACTAATATCCTGTTCAGCCATTCATCATCAAGCTATATCACCAGCGTATTGGCCAATGCATTCGCTGGTGTTATAAGCATGATTCCAACCGCTTTACCCTCTACTCACTTCTATACAACCTCGTCTATAGACAAACTTAAAGTTTCATATAAGTGTCATAAACATCAACTGCACTTAACGGCTTATTCAATCTAAAAAACCGTTTAAATATCCCTACAAGCATCTGTTAGACTAAGCTCAAATGATAAAAACAATGAGTAAATGATGTTAGGAACGCTATCAAAAATGCACACTCAGCTTGATGAGCAGAATGAAGTGCAATACCAACTGCCTGTGGGCGATGAAACCATTGACCTTAACCCTTTGATTGGTCAATCACTGACACTAACTCACACGGGCAATATCTTCTGTTGTAGTTGCGGTAAAAAAACCAAAAAAAGTTATTCACAAGGCCATTGCTACGTTTGCAAGTCTAAGCTTGCCAGCTGTGATTTATGCATCATGAAGCCTGAAACTTGCCACTTTGATAAGGGGACTTGCCGCGAACCTGAGTGGGCGCAAACTCACTGTTTTGTTCCTCATTATGTTTACCTATCAAATACGTCAGGGATCAAGGTTGGCATCACCCGCTACACTCAAATTCCAACGCGTTGGATTGATCAAGGCGCAACCCAGGGCTTACCTATCTTTAAAGTTTCCACTCGCCAACTCTCTGGTTTAGTGGAAGTTGAGTTAGCTAAACTGATCAACGATAAAACGAATTGGCAAGCCATGCTCAAAGGCAATAATGAGGATGTGGATCTCATCGAGATGGCGAATCAATTAATCCCAGTTATTGAAGAGCGCTTATTAGAAATTAAGCAACAGAACCCAGATTTTGTCATTGAACGTTTGGATAACTCAATTCAAGGAATTAAATTCCCAATCACTGAGTTCCCTAAAAAAGTGAAATCACATAACTTTGATAAAACACCAGAAGTCACTGGTATTTTGCAAGGAATTAAAGGCCAATACCTGATCTTTGATACTGGTGTCATTAACATTCGTAAGTTTGGTTCTTATGAAGTGGATGTTACTGTCTAGCACAAGTCAGTAGATGCTAAAAAGGCCGTTGATAACAATCAACGGCCTTTTTATTTTGTTGCATGAAACCAGATGATTTACCCGATAACATTACATAATATGATTCGGGATTGAATTAAGCATCATCGAAGTGAGTTTATCAAAACGTTGCTCTCTATCTTCAACCGGTCTATCGGTATCAGTAAAGCCTTGCGCTAGGACCTTCCACACTGGTTGAATACTATTGGGATTGAATAACGCCACCAGCACAGAGCCTTTTTCATAATCGTCATCAACGCCTTTGGTAGATAAGCCTGCCACTAATCCCGCGCGTTTCATAATTTCTTTATCACTGATTTCTGACTCTAATGCCATCCCAAAGCCCAATATAAGACTTGGAGACTGATCAGCCGCCACATAATGATAACCCTTAGCATTCATTATTTTAGTAATCGATTGACGCATATGTCTGACTAACTCAGCATCATCTATCTTATTTGCACTATGGACAGTAAACATCGTTGGATGCCAACTAAAGGTTTTAGCATGTTCTGAAATCATGCCTAAATCACCTGAAGTCACCATAGTAATGCGACTTGGGACAGGATCGATTATTGTTTCATTACTTGCACAACCGCTTATTAATACGGCAACTAAGCTTATCCATAAACACCATTGTTTATTTATCATTTATCCGTTAATCCTATAATCAGAAACTGGCAAGTACCGCACAGGCAAGCACAATCGGTATAAAGCGCGAACTCTCGCATCAAAATTAATTTAACATATGAACCCTAACCTAACCTGACTCAAATTTAATAACAACAAATCCGAATATTTAAAGTATATTTTAAACACTTGAGAACAAATATTAAAAACACTTCCAACCACTTCGCCACATTTGTAACTCAGCAAAATCGATATAAATGCACTTTTTGCTTGTTCACTATGGGATAACGGCTAAAATGCAGGCCTGATAAAAAATTTCCGATTAAGAAAAACTCAATTTATGGAACTCGTCATTACCATTGCATTATTTGCCTTTTCTGCAGGTATTACTCCTGGTCCAAACAACATAATGTTGATGACTTCAGGGGTCAATTTTGGTGTAAAAAGCAGTATTCCACACTTATTGGGCATTATTGTTGGTTTCCCGAGTATGGTACTTGCTATAGGACTTGGTCTTAGTGCTGTGTTTCAAGCTTACCCTGTCGCTCACCAAGTCATTAAAGTAGCCGGTATTATCTATTTACTGTATCTGTCTTGGTTAATTGCCAATAGCTCAAGTAATTTAGAAGGCAAGAAAACAGCCAAACCGTTTAACTTTTTTCAAGCTGCCGCGTTTCAATGGGTTAACCCAAAAGGTTGGATAATGGCCGTGGGCGCTATCGCGACATTTACTAACATTCAGCAGCCGTTGGCACCACAAATTATCACCATTGCAGTGGTGTTTTTCTTTGTCGCACTCCCTTGCGCGTCCATTTGGTTAAGTTTTGGGATTGGACTGAAAAAATTACTTAAAAATGCTCGTCAGCAACGCATCTTTAATATCAGCATGGCATTATTATTAGTGCTATCCATCATACCTATGGTGCTACCTAATTAACGCGTCGCCAAATTGTCATCAATATATCAAGAGTAACCAGCAGGAAGTCAGATGTCAGAATTAACCGAATACCACATTGAAACGGCAAACTGGGTCAATAAAGTGATCATGAAATATAATATTTGCCCGTTTGCCCGCCGCGAAGTCGAGCGCAACAGTATTCGTTATTTTTGCAGTGAGCAGACCAAAGTCAAACAAGTGATGAAAGACTTTCTCAGCGAGTGTCAGTTTTTAGACAACAATCCAGACGTTGAAACCACATTGTTTATCATGCCTCGTGGCTTTGAAGGGTTTTACAGTTATCTTGATATCGTTGACTTAGCTAATGACAAATTATTTGAACATGAATATGAAGGGGTTTATCAACTGGCAAGCTTTCACCCTGACTACTGTTTTGAAGGCGAACCACAAGATAGTGCAGCTAATTACACTAATCGCTCACCTTATCCAACAATTCATATTATTCGCGAAGCCAGTATGGAAGCAGCACTAGCAGAATATGATGAACCCGAAACCATTCCTGAGCGCAATATTGCTTTTGCTGAGCGAAAAGGCAGTGATTTTTTTACTGCCTTATTAAAACAATGTCAGGTCAATAAATAACAGACATAGGTAGCCGATATAGGTAGCTGATATAGTTGTAGATATAGATAACAAGGATAAACCTAAAGAGAATGAGTCAGGGTAAGTAATCGGTGCAGTTCAACTTAAGAGTATCAAATTGAAAAATCCACAATCGATACTGGGTCGAACCGGTATGCTATTTTTTCTCGTCATTATTAGCGCATTTCCGCCATTGACTATTGACTTGTATTTACCTGCTTTGCCCACCATGGTTGAGGCGTTAAACACTAATCAATCTATGGTCAACTTAACCCTGAGTAGTTATTTTGTCACCTATGCCACGGGTCTACTTTTTTGGGGACCACTAAGTGAAAAGTTCGGTAGAAAACCCATTTTACTCATCGGTATCTGTGGTTACATTCTTGCGAGTATTGGTTGTGCGCTTTCAGCTAATATTGAACAACTTATTGGTGTTAGAGTCTTACAGGCATTTGCAGCCAGTGCTGTCACTGTGGTTGCCACTGCCATTGTAAAAGACAGTTTTACTGGTCGTGAGCGCGAGAAAATCATGGCCACCATAATGTCTTTAGTGATCATCGCCCCCATGGTTGCGCCAGTGATTGGCGCTTTTTTGCTTCAAATAGCCTCATGGCGGATGATGTTCGTAGTGCTCGCCATATATGGCACATTTGCAGCAATATTAGCCCTGTGTTACCAGGAAACCTTAGAGAAAAAATATGTTGGCTCAGTGCTTCGCTCTTGGGGAAGACTGGCTGTGATAATTAAAAACCCGAGATTTGCCATTTTATTAGTGGTCTTTTCGATGACATCAATGGCATTGATGGGGTTTCTAGCAGCGGGTTCTTACATCTATATAAATGACTTTGGCCTCACTGAGCAGCAATTTAGCTATGCATTTGCCTTTAACGCTATGTGCGCCGCATTCGGGCCAATGATTTATATGCACTTGTCACGCTATATCACTGTAAAAAGAATCATTACCCTGTGCTTTATTTTACTTACTATCGCTGGTGTATTAACTCTCAGTATCGGTCATATGTCAGCATTAACTTTTGCGGTAATTGCGGCCCCTGCAACAGTGGCCATTATTACCATGAGAGTACCAGGTACTAACTTAATGCTAGAGCAACAAACTCAGGACACTGGCTCTGCAGTCGCCCTGATCCAATTCAGTAGCATGATGAGTGGTGCCTTGGGGATGGTTTTAGTCTCATTAAGCCAAGCATCTTTAATTAGCAACTTAGGCATAATCCAACTCAGTGTCGGTTTACTCGGTGCTACTTTATGGATAGTTATCAAGAACAAACCCTTCGTTACTGATAACTTAATAAATAAACATTAAACAAGTTTAGCCGATTTAGTGCTGATCACTTCATCGGTTAAATTCATCGATTAATTCTTGAGTTAACTCAAGAATTAGCTCAACGTTTATATCAAGATTTATATCAAAGTTTCATTGGTAATTGTTTGGCTTAAGGATTTGATGACAAATTTTCAGCCATTTTTGCAGCTATATTTTCGAACAACGCAAGCTCCTCTTCTGTAATTCCATTTGTCATTTGCTCATGTATTTTTTTATCTATTAGAGCAATATCCTCCATTATCAACTGGCTTTTTTCAGTTAAGCGTAAACATTGGCTGCGTTTATCTTCTGGATTAGGTTCTTTGACAATTAATTCTTGCGCTATTAATCCATTCAACAGTCGAGTGACTTGAGCTTTGTCACGATTTAAAAACTGCGCAATGTCTATTGCAGTACAGGGGATTTTTTTATTAATCACCTTAAGTACCCGCACATTCATCGGCGCCATATCTAGATTAAGTTTCTCAATATTATTATGTAATTGACGCTTTAAGCCATGTACCAATTGAAACAAGCTTTCTAAGGATTTTCGATCTTGCATAAATTAGCTCCGAATAAATTAGTTGACTTTATCAACTAAATCTTTATAGTTGACATTATCAACCATAATGATGATTTTTTCAAGGTAGGAGTTACACAATGAACAATCAAACATCCATAACGTCGACCCTCGTCGCTGAAACTAAAACCCCGGTCTCTGTAAAAGTTCTGACAGTGTTAGGCATGATGACACTAATGGGTGGCACAATAACGGGGGTCATGACCTATATTAATCTCGGATATAGCAGCAGTTTTTTCAATCAGTGGTTAAGTGCTTTTTTACTCGCGACGGTAACTGTCATGCCTGCTGGTTTTATATTGATGACAGCATTGACAAAATTTTCTGAAAAGTTTCTACCTAAATTGGATAAGAAGTTTCAAAACATACTGATAGGTATCGCCATGGCGCTGATAATGGAATCAGGTTTAGCGCTATCGACGACCATCAATAACATCGGGATGACTGACCTTAATCAATTATTTTCAACTTGGTTTAATACAGTCACTGCCGCCCTACCATTTGCAGTAGCAATGATGCTGCTCGTGTCACTCACCATAAAACCTAAGGTCGAAGCTTTATTGAAAAGCTAAACAACCGTTACTTCATTGTCATATCAACATAAGGAATTCCCCATGAGTTCAATTATCCGCAAAAATCATCAATACCGTATTACCATTGAAGAAATCAACCTACCAGCACAACAAACTGGTCAGCAATTGGATTTTGAATTACAAGATAGAGAAGACTTGTTTAATGTCGTTAAAAACTTGCAAAAAGGAAGCGGCCTCGAAACATCGCTGGCGACCAAAGTTGCTGTTTCACTGCGTTTACTCGGACCTATAATGATGGAAAATAGAAAGCATCCATTATTTGTCGATTTTATGCCGCATTTTAAAGCTTTTATGCATAACCTTAAAAGCACAGTAAAAAGCGCCATCAAATAATCAAGCCAGACGTTACCGAAACACTCAACTTATATCTTTAGGAGCCAATCTATGAACATCGCTATTACTGCAGCAAGCGGACAATTAGGCAGCGCAATTGTTAACGCACTTTTAGATATCAATCCTAAAGAAAACATCATTGCTTTAGCGCGAACTCCTGAGAATGCTAAAGCCTTAGGTGTTGAAGTGCGTTCTGGAGATTACAATAACTCGGCGCAATTAGCCCAATCACTACAAACTGTAGACGTATTACTATTGGTATCAGGGATGGATGCACCAGATAAGCGAATACAGCAGCACCGTAATGTCATTCATGCTGCAAAAACAGCAGGCGTAAAAAAGATTGTGTACACCAGTGTTCAAGGTGCTGAAGAAAATACTGCTTTCTCACCTGTGATACAAAGTAACCGTCAGACAGAGCAAGACATTCGTGAAAGCGGTGTAGACTGGGTCATTGGCCGCAATGGGATCTATATTGAACCCGATATTGAATATATAGACAGCTACAAAAAATCAGGTGTGATTGCCAATTGCGCTAATAACGGAAAATGCGGTTACACCACTCGCAGCGAACTTGCCTACGCCTATGCCCGAATGCTTACCGAGAGTAAACACAATGGGCAAACATATAATCTCCATGGTGAATCAATGACTCAATACCAACTGGCTGATTATATGAATCTAGCCTTTGGCACCTCATTGATTTACACCCCAATGACGGTTGAAGAATATCAGCAAGATAGAGTGGCAGAGTTGGGTGACTTTATTGGGACTGTTATTGCGGGGATTTATCAAGGTATTCTTGAAGGTAAAGCAGATAATCCAAGTCATTTTAATCTAGCTGCAGGCAGAGCGCACATCGGCTGGGATAAATACTTTACCGACTTGAAGCAAAGTTTGGCTTAATTCAGCGTGCTATACAGAGTACTGATTGAACCAATAAAAAACGCCCTGCAATTGCAGGGCGTTATAATCAATGGAAGTTTTTTATTTACGAATGCTGAATAATTTCATAAAGCTTACTTCTTTCTTGCTTCTTGCTCACCCACTAAAGAAGCATTGCTAGCCCCTTCTGAGCCAATAACGAGTTTATCTTGCTGGACTAACCAAAAACCTAAGCCAACAAATACACCGCCACCGACAATATTGCCCAAAGTAACAGGAATGAGATTATTAAATACAAAGTTTACCAAGGTTAAATCGGCATACTGCTGTGGGTTAATATTTAACCCAAGATAAAAGCTCTCAGGTGCAAAAGCGTGAATCGCGACACCTAAGGGAACCATAAACATATTAGCAATACTATGCTCAAAACCACTACTGACAAACATAGCTACCGGTAGAATCATCAAAAAAGATTTAGTTAACAGATCTTTAGTGGCAAATGTCATCCACACAGCTAAACACACGAGCATGTTGCATAAAATCCCCAAAGTGAATGCTTGTAGCCAAGTATGATGAATTTTATGTTGGGCAATATTCAAAGCGTTTACCCCCCATTGTCCACCATTGAGCTCAAACATCCGCGACATCATAATCAACAACACCATAATCAATGCGCCAACTAAGTTCCCCGCGTATACACGTGCCCAGCACTGCAACTGCGTCGACGTTTTAATTTGTTTTTGTGCCCAAGGTATAGAGGTTAATACCGTACTGGTAAATAGCTCCGCACCGCATACCACAACAAGAATAAGACCTAAACTAAACGCAATACCGCCGATGAAACGCGTCATACCCCAACCACCGGTACTGCCCGTGGTCACAGTGACATAAAATACAAATGCAATTGCAATAAAGGCACCGGCAAATATCGACAAAATAAACGACTGCCAAGGACTTTTAGCCACCTTTGCTAAACCAAACTTTTCAGCTTGTTCATAAGTTGTTGGCGCTGGCGACTTATTTGTTAACTCGGTCGTTGAATTCGCCGAACTCTGGCGCTCTTCACCGGTTAATTTCTGCATATAAACCTCAAAACTTTTAACACTAAAATAGGATTAACAAAGTAAATCGCTTGTGCTATTTACCTAAACAAACTTGCGCTACAGACTTGAACTGAATCACTGCTTTATAACGTCATTTATAAATCATACAAATAAATTGGTAATACCAAGGTTTTTCATACGAACTTGGCTAAACACTTTCATATATTTGCTAAGTTTTCGCTAATAAATGATCAGCTTATCTAAAAGATGCTATAAAACAGTATAGCAAAGCTATATAGCGATAAGAAGGCAACACAAAGCTAGCTAACAATAAGCTGCAAGAGTAGTGACTAATGAGTGATTAAAAAACTTTTTGCGCAAAAAGTGTTAGCCAGATAACATTTTTGCCCATATCTTATTCGATTTTGATTTAATTAAGTGAAGTTGCATAAAACCTATGCTAATATTCTTTAGGTAAATTGGTCTTACCAATTTACATTTGATGAATTATTCGCTTCTACAGTAACGATTTTATTGTAAAAGCTAACAGATTAGATGCCCTATCAATTATCCATTTATAGGGGTCTCAATTTTTTGATATGCCAATTGGTTGTAACAGTTATCCACTACCATCATATGGCACATCAGCAGTCAATTAACGAGAAGGTAAATTACCATGACCGATAAAACAGAATTATTTGCAAACGCTTGGCAAGGTTTTGAAGCTGGCGATTGGAAAACTGAAGTTAATGTTCGTGACTTTATTCAGAAAAACTACACACCTTATGAAGGTGATGAGTCTTTCCTAGCAGGTGCTACTCAAGCTACTGAAACACTTTGGGAAAAAGTGATGGTCGGTATCAAGCAAGAGAACAGCACTCACGCTCCTGTTGATTTCGACACTAAAATGGTTTCAACCATTACTTCTCATGATGCTGGTTACATCAACAAAGATTTAGAGACTATCGTTGGTTTACAAACTGACGCGCCGCTTAAGCGTGCAATGCTACCTAATGGTGGTATTCGTATGGTTGAAGGGTCTTGTAAAGCATACGACCGCGTATTAGACGAAGATGTTAAGTACACTTACTCTGAATTACGTAAAACCCATAACCAAGGTGTATTCGATGTTTATACCCCTGAAATTATGGCATGTCGTAAATCAGGTATCTTAACGGGTTTACCTGATGCATACGGCCGTGGTCGTATCATTGGTGATTACCGTCGTATCGCGCTTTACGGTATCGATTACCTAATGCAAGATAAATTCGCTCAGTTCTCTTCTCTGCAAGCAGGTTTTGAAGCTGGCGAAGATTTATCAAGCACTATGCAACTACGTGAAGAAATTGCTGAGCAACATCGTTCATTAGGTCAAATGAAGAAAATGGCAGCAAAATATGGCTGTGATATTTCTTTACCGGCAACGAATGCTAAAGAAGCAATTCAGTGGACTTACTTCGGTTACCTTGCTGCAGTTAAAAGCCAAAATGGCGCGGCAATGTCATTAGGCCGTACTTCATCATTCCTTGATATCTTCATCGAACGTGACATCGCTAACGGCGTTATTACGGAAGAACAAGCGCAAGAAATGGTTGACCATTTCGTGATGAAATTACGTATGGTTCGTTTCCTACGTACTCCTGAATACGATGAGTTATTCTCTGGCGACCCAATCTGGGCAACTGAATCAGTTGCAGGTATGGGTTTAGATGGCCGAACTTTAGTGACTAAGAACAGCTTCCGTTTCTTACACACTTTATACAACATGGGCCCAAGCCCTGAGCCAAACATTACTGTTTTATGGTCGAATGCTTTACCACAGGGCTTTAAAAACTTCTGTGCCAAAGTGTCTATCGATACAAGCTCAATCCAGTACGAAAACGATGACTTAATGCGTCCAGATTTCGAATCAGACGATTACGCAATCGCTTGTTGTGTCAGCCCTATGATTGTAGGTAAACACATGCAGTTCTTCGGTGCTCGCGCTAACTTAGCGAAAACCATGCTTTACGCTATCAATGGTGGCGTAGATGAAAAAATGAAGACGCAAATTGCACCCGTTGCTGACAAAATCACTTCAGAAGTATTGGAGTTTGATGATGTGATGGGTCGTTTAGACGGCTTAATGGATTGGTTAGCGACACAATATGTGACAGCACTTAATTCTATCCATTACATGCATGACAAGTATTCTTATGAAGCAGCGTTAATGGCACTTCATGATCGTGATGTTCGTCGTACTATGGCATGTGGTATCGCTGGTCTGTCAATTGCTGCCGATTCATTATCTGCAATCAAATACGGTACGGTTAAGCCAATCCGTGATGAAGACGGTATTGCAATCGACTTTGATATTTCAGGTGACTACCCGAAATTTGGTAACAATGACCCACGCGTAGATGACATTGCTTGTGACTTAGTTGAGCGTTTCATGGCTAAGATCCGTAACAAGAAAATGTACCGCAATGCGATTCCAACACAGTCAATCTTAACCATCACTTCTAACGTTGTTTATGGTAAGAAAACAGGTACAACACCTGATGGTCGTCCAGCTGGTGCACCATTTGCTCCAGGTGCAAACCCAATGCATGGCCGTGACGAAAACGGTGCTATCGCTTCACTGACTTCAGTAGCGAAACTACCATTTGCTCACGCTCAAGATGGTATTTCATACACTTTCTCTATTGTGCCAAATGCGTTAGGTAAAGATGAGACTGGACGTCGTTCTAACCTTGCATCACTAATGGATGGTTACTTCATGAGTAACGCTAACAGCGAAGGTGGTCAGCACTTGAACGTTAACGTTATGAACCGTGAAATGCTTGAAGATGCGATTGTGAACCCTGAAAAGTACCCACAATTAACCATTCGAGTCTCAGGTTACGCTGTACGTTTCAACGCGCTAACACCTGAACAGCAACAAGATGTAATTACTCGTACTTTCACTAAAGGCTTGTAATACTTCTTAAAATTGGTTGTACTAATATACCGTTATGTTCATCCATAACATTTAGTACAACCATTTTTTTTTTGCTTGTTTGGAGACATCATGACCACAGGTCGTATCCACTCTATTGAATCTTTTGGCACCGTTGATGGTCCTGGTATCCGCTATGTCGCGTTTATGCAGGGATGTTTAATGAAATGCCAATACTGCCATAATCGCGACACTTGGGATTTAGACGGCGGTAAGGAAGTCACTGTTGATGAGCTCATGGGGCAAATCATCAGTTACAAACCTTTTCTACAATCTGGTGGCGTCACAGCAACAGGTGGAGAAGCCATTCTCCAAGCTGAATTTGTGACAGAACTTTTCAAAGCCTGCAAAGAAAATGATCTCCATACTTGCCTTGATACTAATGGTTTTGTACGTAAATACACTCCGGTGATTGACGAGTTACTCGATAATACCGATTTAGTGTTACTGGACATTAAACAAATGGATGATGCCAAGCACATCGATTTAACCAAGGTCAGTAATCAGCGCACGTTGCAATTCGCAGAATATTTAGCCAAACGTAACCAAAAGACCTGGGTAAGATATGTCGTTGTAGATGGCTTTACTGAAGATCTCGTTTCTGCGAAAGCATTGGCCGACTTTATTGAACCAATGAAGAATGTTGAAAAGGTAGAGTTACTGCCATACCACCAACTCGGCACCCACAAATGGGAAGCATTTGGTGAGACTTACTCATTAACTGATACCAAACCACCTAGTAAAGAAACCATGGAAGCCATAAAGGCTGTATTCACTGAGCGCGGTATAAAAGCTGACTATTGATAAATTAACCGAAACAGCGATTAAAGCTGTTCCCAGTAACTTTTATCTAAACGTTCAAACGCCGTTTTTAAAATAAGCGCCATATCTAAATAACACGCTTTAGCCCCTAAAGGTTGGCAAGTTATGCCCATGGAACTCATTTTGGTGGTTAATTGGTTGGTCCAATCAAACAGTGTTATTGGTAATGGGTGTTTAGCTCGTAAACCTAACCATAACAAGCCTTGAATAGGCAAACTGATAAAGAATAACAGTATCGCAATCGCCTGAGGCAGAAACGCCCAGCCATTGACATACACTTGGCTAATTGCAGCCAAGATAGCGAAAAATGGCATCAACATAATGCCAAGATGGGTTGCCCTAACAACGCGGTATTCAGGGAAATAAAACCCAAGTTGTCGAACCATAGGCCAAGCTTTCATATAACGACGGCCGTCACCTATGATTTTGAACACTTTTACGCTCAACGTTACGCCCTATAAGATTTGAAATATATATGCACCATAGCACACAGCGATAATTAGCCCCAAATTTACGGTAAATTTATCGGTTGTTTAGTCATTAATTAACTATGATTGATAGTTGAAATAACACATTTCACGTCAATTTAAATTTTGCACGACTCAGACGAAAAGGTCTCAACATGTCACAAAAACTCGTACTAGTACTCAACTGCGGTAGCTCATCTTTAAAATTCGCTGTAATTGATGCTGTTTCAGGTGATGATCACATATCAGGACTTGCTGAATGCTTCGGTTTAGAAGATTCACGCATCAAATGGAAAGTTAACGGCGCAAAAAATGAAGCCAAACTTGGCGCATTTACCGCTCACCGTGAAGCTGTTGAATACATAGTTAACAATATTCTTGCTGACCAGCCAGAATTAGCGGCTCAAATTGAAGCAATCGGTCACCGTATCGTTCACGGTGGCGAGAAGTACTCTCGTTCTGTGATCATTAACGAAGATGTCATTACTGGTATTGAAGATTGTGCTTCATTAGCACCGCTTCATAACCCTGCGCATTTAATCGGTATTCGTGCTGCAATGGCTTCGTTCCCGGCTCTGCCGCAGGTCGCCGTGTTTGATACTGCATTCCACCAAACCATGCCTGAACATGCATACATTTATGCATTGCCATATAAGTTATACCGTGAACATGGTATTCGTCGCTACGGTATGCACGGTACAAGCCATTTATTTGTTAGCCGTGAAGCGGCTAAAGTACTTAACCAAGACACAGCTGATACTAATGTAATTGTTGCCCATTTAGGTAATGGCGCTTCTGTTACTGCAGTTAAAGGCGGTAAGAGTGTTGATACTTCTATGGGATTAACCCCACTAGAAGGTTTGGTTATGGGCACACGTTGTGGTGACATGGACCCTTCAATTATCTATCACTTAGTTAACCAACTCGGTTACACCATTGATGAAGTGAACAACCTATTAAACAAACAAAGTGGTTTGTTAGGTATATCTGAACTGACTAATGATTGTCGCGGCATTGAAGACGGCTATAAGGATGGTCATAAAGGCGCAACCTTAGCATTAGAAATCTTCTGCTACCGTTTAGCGAAATACATTGCTTCTTACACTGTGCCTTTAGGACGTTTAGATGCAGTGGTATTTACTGGTGGTATCGGTGAAAACTCTGACATTATTCGTGCAAAAGTATTAGAAATGCTAGCTATCTTTAACTTCAACGTGAACGAAGAGAAAAACCTAGCAGCACGTTTCGGTAAAGACGGCATTATTACAGAAGAAGGCAGCACAGTCGCGATGGTTATCCCAACTAATGAAGAGTGGGTTATCGCGGAAGATGCAATTAAGTTAATCAAAGCTTAATCACCATTGCCCAAACGTAAAGCCTGCAAAGCGGGCTTTACTTACGCTATTTATAGAGGTCTCTATGTCTCGTAATATTATGTTAATCCCAATTGGTACTGGTGTAGGTTTAACCTCACTAAGTCTTGGGATGGTGCGCGCGCTTGAACGCAAAGGTGTTAAAGTTCAGTTCTTCAAACCAATTGCACAAATTCGCAATGGTGATAACGGCCCAGAACGTTCAACGACTATTTTAAGCCATTCGCCGACTGTTAACCCGCTTGAGCCATTTTCAATGGAACATGCTGAGAACTTAATTCGTTCTGAGCAAATCGACGTATTAATGGAGCAAATTATTGCTCGTGCAAGCGAATGTGCAGCGAATACTGAAACGATTGTGATTGAAGGTTTAGTACCTACTCGCACTCACCCTTTCTCTGACGATATCAATTTTGAAATAGCTAAAGCACTTGATGCCGATGTGATTTTCATTGCCACACCAGGTAACGACTCTCCTAACGGGCTAATGAACCGATTAGAAATCGCTTACAATTCATGGGGTGGTCACAAAAACAAACGTCTTATTGGTTCAATTATCAATAAGATTGGTGCACCAGTCGATGATGAAGGTCGTGCTCGCCCAGATCTATCAGAAGTATTTGATCATGCTGAAGCATCAACTAACGATACGTCTGCAATGTTCCAGCTTCCAGGTAAAAGCCCACTGCGTATTCTAGGCAGTGTGCCATATAACCTCGATTTAGTGTCACCTCGCGCATCTGATTTAGCCAAACATTTAAATGCTAAAATCATTAACGCTGGTGAAATGAATACTCGTCGTCTGCGTAAAGTGACCTTCTGTGCTCGTAGTATTCCAAACATGGTCACGCACATTCGAACAAACTCTTTACTGGTTACCTCTGGTGATCGTTCTGATGTTATTGTGTCAGCTTGTCTTGCTGCAATGAATGGCGTGAAAATTGGCGCACTTTTATTAACCGGTGGTTACGAGCCTGAGCCTGAAATCATGGCCTTATGTGAACGCGCTTTTGAAACAGGTTTACCTGTATTCTTAATCGACAGTAACACTTGGCAAACCTCGCTTAATATTCAACGTTTTGATCATGAAGTACCTGTTGATGATGCTGTTCGCATTGATAGCGTTCAAGAATATGTCGCAAGTCATATTGACCAAAGCTGGATTGAAAGCGTGACTCAAAACTCACCACGCGAGCACCGTTTATCACCACCAGCATTTAGATATAAGTTAACTGAGCTTGCTCGCGCAGCAAAGAAAACCATTGTATTGCCTGAAGGTGAAGAACCTAGAACCATTAAAGCTGCATCTATTTGTGCTGAACGTGGCATTGCCCGTTGTGTACTGTTAGGTAACGTTGAAGAAATTTTACGTATCGCTTCATCTCAAGATGTCGTGTTAGGTGAAGGCGTACAAATTATCGATCCTCTAGAGGCTCGAGGTCGTTACGTTGAAGGTATGTTGGAGTTACGTCGCCACAAAGGGCTAACTGAAGTTGTTGCTAAAG
Source organism: Shewanella sp. 10N.286.52.E4 (assembly GCF_041468785.1). Lineage (NCBI taxonomy): Bacteria > Pseudomonadati > Pseudomonadota > Gammaproteobacteria > Alteromonadales > Shewanellaceae > Shewanella > Shewanella sp. 10N.286.52.E4. The sequence continues at coordinate 869 of NZ_JBFRJJ010000018.1, read as the reverse complement.
AGCAATTAGAAGACAACATGGTACTAGGTACTATGATGCTTGCTCAAGACGAAGTTGATGGCATTGTCTCTGGCGCGGTAAACACCACGGCCAACACGATTCGTCCACCACTACAACTGATTAAAACCGCACCTGGTTCAAGCTTAGTATCATCAATTTTCTTCATGCTAATGCCTGATCAAGTTTTGGTTTACGGCGACTGTGCAATTAACCCAGATCCAAACCCAGATCAACTAGCCGATATTGCGATTCAATCAGCAGAATCTGCAGCGGCATTTGGTATTGAACCACGTGTTGCTATGATCAGTTACTCAACGGGTACTTCTGGTACGGGTTCTGATGTTGATAAAGTACGTGAAGCCACTCGAATCGCGAAAGAGAAGCGCCCTGACTTAATCATCGACGGCCCTTTGCAATACGATGCAGCTGTAATGGAGAATGTCGCTCGCTCTAAAGCACCAGACAGTCCTGTAGCAGGTAAAGCCACAGTATTTGTATTCCCAGACTTAAACACGGGTAACACAACTTACAAAGCGGTTCAGCGTAGTGCAGATCTCATCAGTATTGGCCCAATGCTGCAAGGTATGCGCAAGCCAGTAAACGATTTATCACGTGGCGCTTTAGTCGATGATATCGTTTATACGATTGCATTGACGGCTATTCAAGCCGCTCAAAATGAGCAATAAAAGCTAGTTAACTACCCAACGCCATAAAATGGAAGCCTGGGAAGACAAAAAAGCACTCTCGTTAACACGTGAGTGCTTTTTTATTGTCTTTGATTCAAGCTGATTATAAAGAAGCTAAACCTAACAAGTTAAAGGCCAAAAACGAGAGTTAACAACTAGAGACTAGAGATTAGAGATTAGAGA
>NZ_JBFRJJ010000017.1:102950-122928 GCF_041468785.1 Shewanella sp. 10N.286.52.E4 | reverse complement strand
GATGGGTCCATATATGCCGAACTGGCCGTTTAACATGGATGTTATTTGTCATGGCCGAGCTTTCAGGGACGAGCTTGCTGCGTGTCACAGTCGAGCTTGCACAAAAGGCCGCTTTTTCACATCCATGTGATCGCGACATTCCGTTCATCCTGAACATCCCAGCGGCAGGCAATGGGTTAAATTGTAGTAATGGACTACTGAAAAAGAGCCAATATAAATTAAGTATAAAGTTGGTGCTGGTAAAACGTTTTTGCCCAAAGTTTGTTAGCTTTATATGACTGTATGGATATACAGTTATAATTAAAAAGCAGCAATTGACAGCACTTGCTTCTCGTTATGTAAAAGCAAAAATTCTCGGATTTACCATCCGAACAAATATATACCATTGAAAAATAACTATTTTATCACAGAGGAAGTTTACATAACGACCCAAATTAATTCTCGGTTATCTCAATTCTCGGTTTTATCCACTATTTAGTCGATTGATTTAAATTATGCTGGCTGTTAAGTTATTAAAATTATTAATAAATCAAGCTAAAAAGTGGTTGAGTTTTGGTAAGTGGCCTAGGGTGTTTATCGGAATTCTCGCTAATAAGCTGTTATGCGCCAAAATGGAGTATCGAAATTGTCAAATGATTCAAGTAAAAATAAAAGCAGCCTTTGGGATTGGGTAAAAGCAATTTCTACATTGATAGTTGTCGGGGTTTTATCTTATAAGGTTTATTTGACTCCAATAAATTTAACGGTTGACTTCCCTACATTGCTGTCACTGCTTTTAGCATTGTTCTCAGTAGGCTTAGCAGCTTTGTTTTATTTTAAAGCTACTGATACAAGCAATACTTTTTATGACAACACATATAATTTTACTAAAGATATAGCGCAACTATTAGTAAAAATGGAAAGTGGTTTTGGCGAAAGGCTTAGAAATCTTGATGAGGGTTATTCATCTATGAGGCAGTCTTTACAGCATTATAATGAAAAGCCGAATGACAAAGTCGAAGAGACAAAGAAGAAGATCGAAACCGAAAAGACAGAAATGGACAAAGTTGTTCAAGAGCGAAATCAAATAATCGAAACGTTAATTGAACGCGCCAATCTTCAAGAAGAAGAAAAGTCATCGATTACGGAGCAGTTGAAAGAGAAAGAAACTGAGCTTTCGGAAGCTCAAAAAGAGTTGAGCCGAATGAATAAGCGTTTGTTTATGGAGCGTATGGATAGAAAGCGCTCTAAAAATTTACCGTTAGACTTAGGGGCAGGAGTGCTTGATTTCACTCGGTCACATGTGATCAGAAAACTTGGGGCTGAACGCATATTGGAAGCACCGCGTTCATATATTGCTAAAAGGTTCGAGTCTTTACTTAATGATTTGCCTAGACAGTATTTTGAAGATCTCGAACGAGAAGGTCTATTTGACAATGGTTTAACGTCAAGAGGATATCGCTTGCTTGTCAATTTAGCTGAGCAAGAAATCGGCGCATAACAAAGCCATTAAAACGGATTCGTAACAGTTGGCTCGGTTCCGCTTCGCTACACATTATAGCCAACTGCTACTCACCGCTTATGGCGGCGTTATACAGATTTCAGACTGATGGAGAATTATCAAATGGAAGTACTTAATAAATTAGTTAATCCACCAAGTTCTAATTCCAATAATATGCGTGCATACATGCAAGCAATTTTGGAGGTTACAGGATTAATGTCTGGTCAAAAATACCCACTCGAGAAGTTCATGAGTAATTATGCTACTCACCTCAAGCCAAAAGAAAAATTCCCTTATCCTACTTTAAATAAAAACTCTGAAGGTATGTATAATCTTACTCCAGAAGGAGTAAGATTTTTCTCAAGTCGATTAACTGGTGAGCCTATTATTAAAGGCCAATCGGTAACAAGAGATGAAGTAATAAATATGATTAAGTGTCTAGTTGCTGACAGCCCAAGAGATGGTTGGGTAAAAATATCTGTATAACAAGGGTTTTCAAGACGGACAAATTACAGTTGGCTTTTTGTTCGTGCCTCACTTATTTTAGCCAACAGTAATTTGCCGCTTAAAACGGCGTTAAAGGAATAATTCATGAAATGGAGTTTCTTAATCCTACTCGTTTTATCATTTCCATCGAGTGCAATTATAATGCGACATGATGTAGATGAGTCTAAATATCTAGAATTTGCAAAAGATAATAAATCGATAGTTACCTTTTACGGAAATTATAGAGATAAAGAAATTGTCGAAGGAACTGGGACTCTAATTGCCGAAGATTGGGTGATTACCGCTGCTCATGTTGCCAATTATTTGTTAATTGATGGAAAAGTCAGGTTTAAAGATTCTTACTACAAGATAAAGAAAGTTGTTAAACATCCAGATTGGAAAGATAAGCAATTTCCAAATGATATAGCGCTTGTCCAGTTACAATCGACTATCCCTAATAGTGAAACTGTCGTTTTATATGACAAAGAGGATGAACTTCATAAAACTTTAACGTTTATCGGTCGCGGGGACTTTGGCACTGGTGAAATAGGAGTTGTCGGTGCTGATGATCGTTTAAGGGCAGCGCAAAATGTTGTCACGGAAACTTCTGGGCAGTGGATTCGGTTTAAGTTTGATAGTGAACAAGGCTCTTTGGCATTAGAGGGTATTAGTGGTCCAGGGGACTCTGGTGGACCAGCACTACTTAAAATGAATAATCGACTTTATATTGTGGGCGTTAGTTCATGGCAAAATGCAGAGCCAACAGAATGGCAAGAAGCTAAATATGGGGTAATTGAAAACTACTCTCGCATTTCATATTTCAAAAAATGGATAGAAAAATCTATGGAGTAGCAACTACATGGTCACCCATTCCATGTGACTAAATATCAAACACTCTATAAGGCTTTAGTTACTGCTTAATATTTGGTGATTAATGATGAAGTATTTAGTCCTTTGGCCATCAGTAAATGAATTTTGATGTTGGTGTGGGTGAGCAAAGTAAGAATAAGTAAAAGAAACCCAACAACTTTCAAAACAACTGTAAGCATCCGCACAAAAAGCTATTACCTCATCGACACATAAAACCATATAACTTAACGAATATCTAGTTGATAATAGGAGGTCACAGTAAGATAAACCATAATTATTTCATTGATATAGAATTATCATATAATGCTTTGAGGATAAATTTTTCAAATTAAAAATAGAGATTAATATGCCTTTTAAGCAGTATCATATTCACAATATTAGTATGTTTTTTCGTGCATGTATTACAGCTCAAACTAACACTTCAATAACGCCTTCAATCGCACAAAGAAAATCAACTGAGACTCTAGCTGTTAATGCATTACTGGCTTTATACCTTGGACTATTTACGTTATTTATGTGGTTCGAGCAATTCAGAATGCCTTATATTCACATGGAAAACTTAGAATTTTATTGGGAATTATTAAAATCAGGTCCGTTTTCTGATGCAGAGATGAACTATAGACCAGTTGCTATGCGTGAAATTGCTGACCTTTATATCTTGCAGTGGGCCCTCTTTGTATTAATACCTTTGTTTGCTTTAATCATTTTTGTCATTGCTCGGTCTAAACTTAAACAAATGCCAATGCATGAAGCTTCTCAAGGCGGAAAACTGTCCACATTCGGCAGAGTATTGGCACTCTTTATTGAAGGTAAAGCGCAGTTTTTAATGTTATTTGTAATTGGTTATAGTTTTTTTGCCACGTCAGCGTTTTCCCAATGGATGATAGATGCAGCCAAGGGCCATGCGGACTTCAACATTTATAGCTTGTTTTTTCCGTTAGCGTCGTTACTGCTTGTTTGGCAGTTTATTCGGCCTTTTGCCACTTACTATGTAATTACAATTAACAAAAAACAGTAATCATGCCCTATCGTGATTAAACTGTCCTTATCCTCAAATCGTTGTCCAGCTAGCAAATTTCAAAGCTCGTGGGGGAGTGTCTAGGCCTCGGTATTCAACCTTCTTTGAAAATAATTTTTTAAAGAAGGTTGTAGTTCATTAATTAGCCCACCCAGTCTAGCTTTATGTTATAACTTCAAAATAATGGGTGGCTATGTATTAGCTATAAAAAGATCTTTTAATGAAAGTCTAATTAACACTATAGCCTTTACCCTCTAGGCAAGCTGCGCGAGCTTGATAAAAGTTTTCCTCGCCTTGGGCATTTGCAGTTTGTACCTGAGCCTGTTGTTGCGCAGCTTGCTGCTGAGCCGCTTGTTGTTGCTGTTCAGCTTGTTGAATATTACTGCGGCGACTTTGACGTCTTGCTGCCACAGCGCCAATAGCGGCTCCATTTTGCGCTGCGTCACTACGATCATCATCACCAAATTCGGCAATCATAGCGCCAGCGGCTGCACCAGCCATAACTCCTCGCATGCCAGAGCCTCTATCAGCAGAGTCATTACTATCAGGTGTAACTTGTGTCGGTTGCGTTGTTGTGGCGATAGTTTGTGGCTGACTTGGGTTATAGCCAGTTTGCGATACAGCCCAACTATTACAACTTGCCTCATCACTAGCCTGTAGCTCTGAACTTTGATTTTGCTGAGGAAAAACATACTGCTCAGCATAACTACTATTAATGACGGTAAAATTCATCACTGCGGCAACGGCAAAAGTAGATACAAGACCTGCTGTTTTTAGCAATAAAGTCTGATTAAGCTTAGACATAATACCTCCAATAAAAGTTAGATAATCAATTGTTGTTATTCAAGAGCGCAACAGTCATTTTCAACATAAATCATTTGCAACATAAGTCATTTGCAAAATCAGCTCTGTTTAACAACCAGATGAATAACTGCGCTTTAACAGCACAAATAATCGCCGATTACTGGCAGTAATAGTTACCATTTAGCGCCATAAATAAAATCAAATGACACCTAACTGAGATATGAATCCCCCCTAAAAGACATGAAGGGAAAGCCAAAGGAAAACGAAAAAGGGAAAACGAAGAAGAATTTAGAAACTATGCTTTGCAGAAGAGTGAGTCTAATTGGCTAAAAACGAGCAAGATGCTCATTTTGTATTTATTTACTCCCCAAAAAAATTGAGAGCAATGAACTGCAAACTCAGAACAGCCCAAGAAAGCTGGTAAATTAACAAAACATAAACGCAGTTCCACCAGCAAAATTTCTCACTGCAATAATGCTTTTCCCTTGCACCAAACCACAAAGGCTATTAACCCGTTTTTCAACACTTTGTTGTAGTCGAGATTTTAATTTATTCAGATCAATACTCTGGGATTTATATTGATAAAATCGATGTAAATAGATGACCCCGAGACGCTTAGGTGTCATTTTTTGAGTACTGGACTTATCAATTGAACGAAAGTAATAACTTAATTGCTTTCGCTTTCTTGCAACTCGATAAAAACGATCAGCATCAATTTCACCCTCTCTAAACTCCAATATTGTCTCTTTAAGCGAACCTGTATGCTGTAAAGCCCGCGCAATTCTGTGGCCCACACCAGGTATGCGGTAACTAGCAACACAGGATTTAAAGCGTTTTTTATGTAAAGTATCAGGAATAAACAATGGATCGTAGATAATGGTTAATGGCGTTTCACAATGGCTTGCATCAATATGAGACATATCTTGAACTTGCAGTTCGGTGTGTTTACTCAGCTTTGGATCCCACGGTGCATTAGGTTGCCAATAGGTACTTAGCGGCATGAGTAATAAGGCTTTATCTAGCTTTAACGCTTTGGCATGAAATGCTGCTGCAAAACCGCCTTTACTACAGCCATAACCAATCCGAGCGGGAAATGGGAATAATGAATCAGACAAGTCATCAATAAATGCGGCAAACTTTGCTGAGTCAAAATAATGGGTTTCACCACCAATATGATTAAACGAAATCACATTCATTTTCTTTTTAGCAAAAAACTGAAAACTCCATGCCTGCTGGTCAGCATCAACTTGCTCTTGCGACATCGCATTACTAGAAGGGGGAAATGTCACCATTAAAGGCTCATCAGTATCAAAGATATGATATTGAACCAATACATTGTCAACTTGTAAGCGTACAGATTGGTGATAAGTCAGCATTGTTAACTCCCCAGTTTGCAGCACACCATTTAAAGGCGTGAACTTGCCAAACGACATAATTTAAATCGCATGCTACAAGACTAATTGGGGATTAAAAGTGTTAACTCACTTAAGGTTAAATCTACACGCAGCGTGTAAAAAAACAGCAAGGATGACGTTGCACTTGTTAAGAATTTGAAACCGCCACGCCATTAAAAATTAATTCAACTGTTGATTTTGTCGTCAGCAAATTCACAAGCTTGAACTCAGTTGAGTCAAGCATTGCAAAATTTCATTCGAAGCTATTAGCCCTCTTTAAATACGCCCACAAAAAACCGAACGACGGCTATCGCCATGAATACCTGTACCAACATATTTAATGACACCGTAATATCAAAACTTGGTGTAAGGTGCAGCGCACTCATGGTTAGCACTACCAGTAAATTAGCACCAATCACTTTTTGCAAAGCTAATTGAGGTGCTGCACAAAGTCGCCAAATCACCACTATATTGACAAAATAAAACATGGCTAAATGCCACACTTCTGTAAAAGAAGGCATGATAAATACATATTCCAATGTCACTAAAGCGCCAAAAATACAGATACCGACCAAAGCTTCATTGACAATAAATTTTGGTAATGCAATTAAATTAACAGCCATCACCGCAGACAACATCGGAAACATATAACCATTAGGTAATGGTGTGTATATCCACAAAGCAAAACTGGTCGCTAATGCCGCCATTACAATTAAGCCATCTTTAATGCGCAACGATAGCGGAAGCGCAATATCCCATTGTTTAACTAACTCCTGCCATGTCAAAGTCACGTTAATATCAGTAAAGGTTTTGCTGTTTTTATCAATACGTGTTGAGGTGCTCAGCAAATAATCTTTAGCTACCTGAATACGCGTCACCATTGATGCGCTCTGCATCAATTTTTCGTTCAGTTGAATAAGGCTATCTTCATTAGAAACGGCTTGCAGTAAAGACACTTTAATCACTTCAGGATTAGCATCTGCATTGCCGACGATACTCTTAGCTTGCTCAAGCCATTGAGTTAAACGCTCAATCGTTTCGTAACTCGCAATGGTCAATAGCTTCCACTGTTTACGTTGATGGGATAATTGGTAACTCCCTGCACTGGGCAAATCTAAAATTAAACTTTGGGATTTGATGCTTTCGGTCATCTTAACTAAGTTAGCCTGATGGGCTAAAAGCTGATCTATACTCACCTCTTTTTTGCCATTCAAGCAGTCGGTTAGCTCTGCAACTAATTCAGTTAATTGCTCTGTGATGCTGTTGTGTTGTGCATAAAAATTGACTTCAGAATTTATCGGCCAGACAAATCGATACACAAGCGAGAACATCACCACGCCCAGTAATGTTTCTTGTAAGCGAAGAAAAATCATATTGACTGATGTTATATCGTCAAAGCTTCCCATAAAGCATATTAAAGTACATACAATAAACGTAATTCTGACAAAGTATCCGTGTTTGCGATCATAAGACATCACAGTACTAATGCCAGCAAGCAATATAAATGTCCCAATAAATAGCATTCGCTCTTGGGCAAAAAAGGCAATCATTGCAATAGCAATGCTAGCCCCCACTATTGTGCCCATAATACGGTTTTGTGCAGCTTGAATTGAATGGCTATATGATTCATTTGCCGCCAATGTAACAACGGTAATGGCTGCCCAATAAGGCTTTTCCCAGCCAAATAACAATGCCAATACAATGGCACTGGTAAAAGCCAGAGCGACTTTAATGGCTTCTTTAGTAGCAAGACCCAGCATATTAATCCCCTTTTGCACCATAAATATCAGGTCTGCAGCTTATTAAGCGCCATTAAAAATTTGCACTGAGGCGGTGGTGCCAACACGCAGTTGTACGTCTTCAGGAACATGTTCAATATGGATCTTAACGGGAATACGCTGTGCTAAACGGATCCATTGAAAATTAGGGTTCACATTAGGTAATAAGGTATTACCTGTGCTGCCATCTGACTTAGCAATACCAAAGCCAATGCTTTCAACTTTCGCTTCTATCGGGCTATCTGGGTTCATCATTAACGTCACGCGTGCTTCATCCCCCATATTCACCCCTTGTAAATCAGTTTCTTTAAAGAAACCTTCAATCCAAAAACTGTTCTCATCAATCAAGGCAACAACAGGGTTATTAGCCACAACCTGGGCGCCTTGCCTAAGGTTTAGATTGGTAATAAAGCCGTCTGTAGGCGCTGTAACATGGGTATAAGCCACATTAAGTTCAGCTTGTTCAACCACTGCATCTGCTGCAGCCAAGTTAGCTTTAGCTGTTTGCACCGCGTTTTGAAAGTTATTCAAATCAAGCTCAGAAACCGTGCCGTGCTTGAGACTCTCAAGTTCCACTGCGCGGTGATTTTCATTTTTAGCTTTATCTACTAATGCGCTCGCCTGCATCTGCTTTGCTTTAGCATTACTTAACTCAGCTTGGTAAATACTCGGGTCAATTTCAAACAGTAATTGGCCTTTCTTAACGCGGCTATTATCGTCTACCAGCACGTTCGTTACAGGGCCTGTCACTCTTGGGGTTATTTGAATAATGTGCGCTCTTACTTGGCCGTCACGGGTCCAAGGATTTTCAGCGTAGTTTTGATACTGGCTTAACACTGCTATTGCAGCAATCACAACCATCACCAGTGTGGTAATTATACGAAACATATCGAGCTCCAAAGTCTGATGAGTTAGGTAAAAGCAATAAATCGGCTTAATAGCACGGTAAATATCACCACCATGCAAAGTTCAACTAATGCTGGCAACGCTATAACACGCTGCCAACCGAGTTTGCCAGCAACAAATGTAACCGCGACGGTAAGAAAATAAGCTAACATTACAACGATTAACAGCGGCGGAAAGTACACTTCTCCAATCGCAAATTCATGAGGCATTTGTGTCACCAATCGAGTTATAACTAAAAAGGGAGCAGCATCACAAAATAAGCAATACTGCTAATGACGATAATTGTATCGATTGATTAATGTTTGTTGTAATCGCTTAAAGAGGATGTAACCCATCAAACTTGAACCCAAGACAGACCCTTTTTACCAATGACTGAATAGAGACTATCTTTAATAATATTTAGTGAGGCACGAACATCGTATTCAATGAGCCAATAATCGCTCAAATAAACCATTTTGAGTGGGTTTGTTAAAACAAATGATGAGTATGAGCAAAGCAGGTAAAAAAAATACCTCATAAGCAACTGAATACGCTTGCTTACTGTTTCAATTGATACAGGGTTTAATTACACTGACTCTTGAAGGTAATTTTCTCAATCTGCATCAAATGACGTAGCTTGGCGAGTCACTTAACCAGAAATAATGATAAATGGAGCCCATACCCGATGAATTTTAGCTTAGAGCAATTACGCGCATTCGTTGCGGTTTATGAACAGCGATCATTTAGTAAAGCTGCAGTTAAGTTAGATAAGCACCGTACAACTATTGGGCAAGTGATTACCAACCTAGAAGATCAAGTCGCAGTAGAGCTGTTTAATCGTGTCGGTCGCAGTGTCGAAGCAACAGAAGATGGTGAGCTGCTTTATCGCTATGCTAAAACAACGGTACAACAAGCACTGACTTTCGATAAAGTGGCGCTCAGTTTATCTTTTGGTGGGCTTGAATCTATTACTATCGCTTATGGCAGCTTTATGTCACCAGGGCTCTTAACCGACATTCGTCTTAAGTTGCTGGAAGAGTTTCCCAATATGAAAGTGCACTATGTTGTTCGCACGAAACCAGAAATCAAAAAAGGCATTGAAGATGGCAGTATTCATCTGGCTATTGTCAATGTTTACAACAGTAAAGTGGTTAATAGTATCGACTTTACCTTCCTAAAGAATTTAGAATTTTACTTATATACAGGTAAAGATCACCCTTTAGCGACTGCCCCTAAAAATAAAACCATGTCTATGATGAAGTCATCAAAGCAATTAGTATTGAAAGCCATGCTCGATGACGATATGGCACAAAAAGTCATATTATCTTCAGATCATGAAATCATCGATCAAATGACATTAATACTAAAACTACTCGAAGCGAATGTTGGCTGGGCTTTACTGCCTAGCTTAGTGACCATATCACCAAGCTACCAAGAAAAAGTCGTTACGTTCAAATCTGAACAGTTGCTTGATCATGTTAGTGTCCCTATAGCGTTATGGGCACCGTATTCAAAACAAATTGCGCCAATTAAAGAGATTGTTTCCAATATCTTTGCAGAGTATCCCTACCCTAAAGGTTTAGACTAACTTATTTGTAACTCACTTTTCTTCAAACGGCTTATTGGGTTTTACCATTAAGCCGTTTTTGTATCCGCATCACTTTTCACTTTTCACTCGGTCTGAATAGAATACGGCTTCACGACTCACCTCTTTTCATATCTCTTAAGGGATGTTTTCACAAAATCTTGCTCAAATAAAATAATCTCCTCGCTAGGAGCCTCACTTCTAGTTGCTCATAAAAATCAATAACCTAATACATAAAACTATTCTACTTTCTCTCATGACATAAGACTACGAAGGGTTTGATCCATCAAATGGGATTAATTGTGTCTAGTTTCCTGCCCTAATATTGCTGCCGAAACCACGAACTATCACTCACATTCAGTTTAATAGTGAATAAGTAAATGGTTCAAATTAACCAGTGACTATTCACTTTTGAATTTAATTTTAGGCAGCAAATATTATGAGCATTATCGAAAATCTATTTGCCGTATCTCCTTACATCGCTTTATTTATTACACTCGCGTTAGGTTACCTCATCGGTAAAATCACCATCGGCCGTTTTGTGCTGGGTGGCGTAGCAGGAACCTTAATCATGGGCGTGTTAATTGGCCAATTTGGAGTACAAATAGATCCAGGTGTAAAAACCATTTTCTTCGCGTTATTCATTTACGCAGTCGGTTATCAAGGTGGGCCACAATTTTTCAGTGCGCTTAACTTCAAAACCATCAATATCTTATTGTCAGCGGTTGTCATGACAGTCACAGGTTTACTCTGTGTACTTGCTGCAGCATTGATGTTTGATCTTGATAGCGGCACAGCTGCAGGTCTTGCAGCAGGTGGCTTAACACAATCAGCCATTATTGGTACAGCAGGTGATGCTATATCACAGCTAGGTAACGTCACCGAAGAAGCTAAACAGTTGATGCAAACCAACGTAGCAGTCGGTTATGCCGTGACCTACATCTTTGGTTCATTAGGTCCAATATTAATGGTGTCATGGTTGATTCCAACCTTTATGAAATGGGACATCCGCGGCGAAGCACTTAAGCTTGCTGAAAAAATGTCAGACGGTAAAGCAGAGCTTGCACCTGGTGAGTTTAACGCTATTAGCGATCTGGTATCTCGTGCCTATCAAATTGATGACAGCAGCGATTTTATTAGCCGCACCAGCCAACAAATCAATAAAGATTTGCTCGATATCGCTATCGAAATGATTGACCGTAACGGTAATGCCATTGAGCTTGATAAAGACATCACAATTCAAGCTGGCGACATTGTCATTGTCACAGGCCGCCGTGAAGCGATTGCAGGTTATATGAGCACTGCAACCAGCGAAGTCGCTATGCCAAAAGGCATCAACTTAATTGAAGAAAACCGCCAGCTTATTGCGAAAGATGCCAGCTTAGTGGGTAAAACCATTGCTGAAGTTAAAGCAAAAGCCAATGCGGATACTTACCGTGGTGTTTATGTCACAGACATTATTCGTGGTGGTCATTCACAAGATGTTGATGCTGACTTTATCGTCGCTAAAGACGACATCATTCAGTTAACGGGCACCGCTAAAGACATTAACCGTGTAGAGAAAAATATTGGTAAACGTTTAGGTTCAGCCTTTGCCACCGACTTTATCTTCTTTGGTTTAGGTATGGTTGCAGGTCTGCTAATTGGCCTAATCAGTTTCGAAATTGCCGGTATTCCCGTCACAATTGGTTCAGGCGCAGGTTGTTTAATTTCAGGCTTATTCGTGGGTTGGTTACGTAGCCGTAAACCTGCTATTGGCTCACTACCTCTAGGTGCATCTAACTTCTTACGTGATTTTGGTTTAGCGGTGTTTGTCGGCATTGTTGGTCTACAAGCAGGTCCAGAAGCCATTAATACCATGAAAGAACACGGTTTAACTTTATTGTTCTTGGGTATGGCAGTGACCATTATTCCACAAATCATTTCATTCTTTATTTCTTATTACGTATTGAAAATTAAGAATCCAATTGAAGCTTTAGCTTGTGTTTCTGGTGGCCGCAGCGCTAACCCAGCATTCGCAGCCTTACTTGAAAAAGCAGGCAACGCGACACCAGTATTTGCTTTCACAGTGACTTATGCCATTGCCAATGTATTGCTCACCCTTTGGGGCCCAATCATTGTCGGCATCATTTCAACTCAGTAGCTTCAACCTGATTTTTCAACGTAATAGTTTCAAACAAAACACATTTCGGCGAGTGAGTTCACTCAACTGACTCGCCAATAATCAGATTTTAAAATATCAATAGGTACATACTATGAACAAGCAAAATACTAACGACCTAATGGCAATCGATTTCACACAATTTGCCGACTTAAGCCCATTTGAATTGAAAGATAAACTTATCGAAGTTGCACAAGCAGTGCCTGATCGCACATTATTAGATGCTGGCCGTGGTAACCCAAACTTTTTAGCCACCTTGCCACGTAAAGCGTTCCTTCGTTTAGGTGACTTTGCATTAGAAGAGTCAGAGCGCAGCTACTCATACCTCAATGAAGGGTTTGGCGGTATCCCAGATGGTGACGGTGTGGTTGCCCGTTTCGATACTTTTGCTAAAGCGAACCAAGGCCGTGAAGGCGTTGAGTTTTTACAAAAAGCGGTTAGCTATGCCAAAGACCGTTTAGGCATCGAAAAACAGTCTTTCTTACATGAATTTGTTAACGCATTCCTTGCGTGTAACTACCCTGTACCTTCACGTATGCTGACTAACATCGAGAAAGTGGTAAAACAGTACATCGGCGAAGAAATGTATGGTGATTTGCCAATGAATTCTGACTTTGATTTGTTTGCTACTGAAGGCGGCACTGCGTCAATGACCTATACCTTCGCCACAATGGCAAACAATGGTCTGCTTAAAAAAGGCGACAAAGTGGCACTTATCACGCCAATCTTTACCCCTTACTTAGAAATTCCAGAGCTTGCTGAGTACGATCTAGAAATCGTTGAAATTCGCCTTGATGAAACCACATGGCAGTTACCGCAATCAGAAATTGAAAAATTAGCTGATACTGATATCAAACTACTTTGTGTGGTTAACCCAGCAAACCCAGCGTCAGTGAAATTTTCTGACGATACACTGAACCGCTTAACTGACTTTGTAAACACACAGCGTAGTGACTTATTTATCATTACTGATGACGTATACAGCACCTTTGCAGACAACTTTGTGTCACTGTTTGCAAAACTGCCATACAACACTTTATGTGTGTACTCATTCTCAAAATACTTCGGTGCAACCGGCTGGCGTTTAGGCACCATTGGTATCCATCACAGCAATGTGTTTGATGATGCTATGCGTGCCCTACCTGAAGCTCATCAGCTAGAACTTGATAACCGCTACAAAACGATCACTCCTGATCCTCGTAGCATTAAATTTATCGACCGTATCGTTGCTGATAGCCGCGCGGTAGCACTAAACCACACCGCGGGTTTAGCATTACCACAGCAAGTTCAAATGGCGTTGTTCTCTTTAAATTGCTTAATGGATTTAGAAGACAACTACAAAGCAGCTTGTAAACGCATTATCCGTGAACGTTACATCACCCTATACAAAAACATGGGGATTGAAGTTGAAGAAAACGTCGACCGTGTTGATTACTACACCTTACTAGAGCTAGACACTTTAGGTGGCAAACTTTATGGTGAAGCGTTTGTTGAATGGTTCAAAGACAGCGGTAAAGGCAAAGACTTCCTATTCCGTTTAGCTCACAAAACGGGAGTTATCTTACTTCCAGGTAAAGGCTTTGACGTCGTGCATCCATCAGTTCGTGTTTCTTTAGCAAACTTAACTCATCACGAATACGAGTTAATTGGCCGTGAAACACGCTCAGTATTGAACGATTACTTTACTGAGTTTCAAGCAGCTACTGCGTAATGAATAACACCTGTATTGGCTCACTAAACTGAGCCAGTACTCGTGACAGTAATCGTGACAGTACTAGTGCCAAACTATTACTAAAACTATTACCAGTAATAACCGTCAATACTATTGTAAATACTAACGCCAATCATTAGATTGGCGTGTTTGTATGCTCGAATAGCTTTTCTAAGAATCTTCATAAAACCTTGTGCATAAGAAAGCCTTACTGGTGGATTTCATCCATCAACAAGGATTATGACTATTCAAGATCACAGACTATCATTAGCCATATTGAAATCAATCGCGTAAGCCTTTATAAGCTAACGTTAACCAGCACCATCATTGTCAGAGCACGGCATTCTTCCAGTATTGTGCTCGCATTGTTCATCACAACTTTACTTATAATAGGTCATTACATGAAAGGTATTATTTCAATTCAATCTCACGTGGTTTTTGGGCATGCAGGTAACAGTTCTGCCGTGTTCCCTCTGCAGCGCATGGGCATGGAAGTGTGGCCTATTCATACGGTGCAATTTTCAAATCACACCCAATATAAACAAGGTTGGAAAGGTCGTGCATTTTCTGCTGACGACATCAACCAACTTGTGGCAGGTATCGACAACATAGGTAAACTGGCGGATTGCCAAGCGATACTTTCAGGTTATCAAGGCAGTGCAGAACAATGCCAGGCAATTATCCATACCGTTAACAGTGTAAAACAACAAAACCCTGCTGCGATTTATGTGTGCGATCCTGTGATGGGCGATCCTGAAAAAGGCTGCATTCTGGCAGACGGGATCACTGAGCAATTAATCAATGATGTCATGCCTATCGCAGATGTCATTGTGCCTAACCAATTTGAATTAACTCAATTTACAGGCATGGAAATCAATAACCTAGAACAAGCAAAACTCGCCTGCGAAAAAGCACTGACTCTAGGACCTAAAATCGTATTAGTAAAGCACCTGCACTCTATTGCTGATGACACCTTTACCATGATGTTAGCCACTGCAGATGGCATGTATATTTCCCAGCGACCACAGCTTGAATTTAACCGCCAGCCTGTTGGTGTGGGGGATTTAATATCAGCGTTGTTTACTGGGGGGCTATTACAAGACATGAGCGCAGTAACAGCATTTGAACATGCCACTAACGCTTGTTATGGGGTATTAAAAGAAACCCATAAAAGGCAAGAGTGGGAGCTACAAACCATTGCTGCTCAAGCTGAACTCGTTCAGCCAACTGAAGTCTTTCACGCCAAAGTTGTTTAAGACTTAGGCATAAAAAAGCAGGAATCAATTAGATTCCTGCAAACTAGGTGGGGGGGAGTTACAACAGTCACTACACACCCAAAGTAGTGACTGCAAGATGTTTCATCCGCTTAGCATTAATAGTTAGCTTGGAATGTTAACCATAATTTATCGGTATCATTTGAAAAGTCATAGCCTTCATCTGCACCGCTGAAGCTGGCATATTTCACACCTAAGCTGTAATGCTTAGCAAATGGGTAAGTAGCAGCAACGCCCCACTCTGTTCCCATATCAATATCGCCATAATCTGATTCAAACTGGTGATATTTGGCTAGTAATTTAAGACCGGCAACTTTACCCGTTAAGATCACATGGGTATCGACTAAACCGTTATCCCAGTTACCTTTTCCGCCAAACAAGAATTTGTCAGTCCAACCGTTAAAGGCATGAAGTGTTGCTAATGGTGTAATAAAGCCAGCTTTACCACTATCAGAACCTAATACTTCATAACCCACTTTTGCGCCAAAGGCGTCAAAATCGATACCCGCACCTAACTTGTAGTAATCCGCGCTGTAACTTACAGGGTTATCACCCCCTTCAGACTGCTGCGCATATTCAGCTTCATAACTGACTTTCAGCGCATCTAATTTGATATTACCCGCAGCTCGAATACCAAAGGTATCAGTAGAAAAGGCAGCAACATCAGTATTATCAATCAAGTAACCATAACCGGTTAAATTAACGAACTCTAAACCTTTATAATTGATATTGATTAAGCTGGTTTCGTTTTCATGTTCTTCTTTACCTGAACCTTCAGGGAAAATACGATTTACATTAGCGACATACGCATAGTAAGCCGTCAAGTTTTCAATCGCGGTGTTTTTAATCGAAACCGCATCATAAGTTTGTTCATTTTGACGGAAGCCCACACCACCAACAAAACGCTGGTTATCTAATAATATGCGTTGGCGACCTAATTTAGCTAACGTTTCAGCAGGGCCTTTATACCCAATAAAACCTTGGTTGATTTGGGTATATTTATAATCACCGATCAGTGGTTCATTATCCGTAGAGCGAACATCATCAACTTCCGCTACTGCAAATAAATTATATATATCACCTGTTTGATAAGTTAAACGTGTGCGTAATGTGGTTTGGTTTTGTTGATCCACATTGGCAACATCGACATCTTCATAGCGCAATCTAAATTGCACATTCACTGACGAGTCATCGATAAAGGCTTTTTTCAATGGGTCAACAGTTTCAGTTTCAGCATAGGCCGTAGAAGTCGCTAAACTGGCAAGAACGGCTAATGTGAGGGTACTTAATTTCATTTATTGTAATCCTTTTATTTCATCATCTCGAGTGATGTTATAAAGGTGAAATGAAATGAAATAATTGATCTAGAACAATGTTACAAAAGAGCTACAATTACGCATCAATATTTGTGAGCCAGATCATTAACTTATACTAAATTAGCATACCTCGAAATAGGTATTTTTAGCATTAACTCATATATTATTTACTAAATAATTGATTACCGTTTTACTTTTATCCTGCCAATAAAGCCTAAATAAAAATGACTATCCAAAAAAAAGCCTGAAATAAGCATTTCAGGCTTTTTAAAACTTAGGCAAATTTAGCAACCAGTATCAGTTATTTGATAGAAAGCGGGCTCTGAATTGTTACCATCAACCAAATAGTGCAATGAGCAATTACTGCTTATGTCATAACCTTGAGGAAATATATACACGCCAGAGTTTGGAATATTGTAAATCCCCCAATCTTCACTAAATTCATCAGTTGCTCCTGCAATCTGAGCGAACGAGCCTTCTAAAGCTTTAGGTAAGTTAACGTTAGTTGCTGTGATATAACCTAGGGTAGTCGATATTTTGATGCCGTTATGATCAATCTCACCGGGATCAAGTGTCTCTTGAGAGCCAATAACCGCTTTTGAATAAACTAACGAATTAGCTGATTGAATACTGCCTTGTAAGCTGCTTAAATTCGCCTTAACGGCATCGGATTTAATATCAATAAATTTAGGGGCTGCAACCACCGCAAGTACACCTAAAATAATAATAACAACCACAAGTTCAATTAAAGTAAAACCGCGTTGAATGGGGTATTTCATAACAAATATTCACTGACAGCATCATATTTATCTATTGGAAAAATATGAAATAGTTAAAGGAAGGCCGATAATACTCCAACCATGAACCCGCCACTACAACATAAATAGCACTGATAAGTACATTTATTAACTTTTACACAGTTTTGTTATCAAGATCTTATTTTTTGTCGTCTGCTCTACAGCTTATTAGAGCAGCTCTTGTTTAATTAATTTGAGTAAAAAAGTTTCACGCTCAATGGATAAACCTTTTTTGTCACTGTTCGCCATGGTATCGAGATTATGTTGGATAGCTTCATCAATATCCATCCACACGGGTTTCATACCATTGTTAATCTCATGGGACTCAAACTGGGTTTCACCCAATTCACTATCTATCTCGCAGGTATAGCAATATGACAACATATGAATCAATGTCATGCCATCGCGACTCCAAGGGCGATATTCCTCATACAAGCCAAACTCTTTAATATTACGAATTGATTTAGCGCCAGTTTCTTCTTGTAATTCTCGTACTAAACCTTGCTCAACCTCTTCATGATCATCAACCCCACCACCAGGTAAAGTGTAATCATGATAACGCTCGGTATAGAGCATTAAAATAGTATTACCTTGCAGTACAATTGCCCTCGCAGCTCGGCGAGTTAACATTGAGTCTTGCTGTTGAGCTACAAACTGACTAGGTGTGTCGGGGTGGTGGCTGGTTTTTAAATGGCGCATAACAAGATCATCAAAATAAAAACGCGCATGATACGCTATTTTTCATAGGAAATATTCCTCCCCTCATTTCGACTGCTAATAATTTTTAAATCAAAAAACATATGTAAGTATTAAAGGAAATCAATCTAATCAAACCACCCGCAACAATTAAGTAACAATCACGCTGTTTCCCCTCATTTTCTGCACCGTTTCTGCACTTTTTAACGCTAGGATAAACCAAACTCAATTAAGCAAGCGCTTAACAAGTAGACCTCTGTACCTAGAGGCTTGTAAACAGCTCTTGATAACTGCCTATTTATAAATTGCTTTTTATAACAAGTGGAAGCCCTTGCCATGAAACTCTTTGCCCCGACCAAGCAACACTCAATTAGCCTAATAAAGTCAGCCTTATTTGTACTCATCACAAGCACATTACTGGCTTGTGGCAGTAGCGATGATGATACTGCTGTTGTTGAAGATGCTGATGAAGTTATCACCACTCCAGACGACTCTACTGATGATTCAGGTGATGACTCTGATGATGATTCAGGAGATGACTCTGATGATGATTCTGGAGACGACTCTGATAATGAAACGCCTGGAACAGGTTCAACAGATGGTGTGCTGTGTGATTATGTAAATAGCACCTATAACGAATCTGAATCGGTTTATAACACCAGTAATGCCGAGTGGACTTGCGAGGAAGGTGAACGCTTGCTTGATGCTAATGGGATCCCTGATCATGAAGTGGGATTATTTCCTAATGCAAATAATCCAAACAGCATTTATGAGCAAGATGTTTCTGCCAGTTACACCTTAACCCCTGAAGAAAGTAACACTGCTACAACCCTTGGTGGCCCCAGAGGTGTTTTAGGCTATGTACTTAATGGGGTAAAAATTGATGCGAGCACCGCAGGCACTTGTGATGACTCTGGTGATGATTGCAGTTTAGTTGGCAATGACGGCAACTGGAATATTGAAGCATTGGGCCAATCAAGTTTCAACTTTGGCACCGATGACAATAACGCCCATGTTCAACCTGGCGGTGAATACCATTACCATGGCATGCCAGAAGGCTTCGTCACTTTACAAGGTGGTAGCAGCGATAAAATGACCATTGTCGGCTGGGCAGCAGATGGCTTTCCTATTTATGCTCGTTACGGCTATAGCATCGCAGACGATGCCAGTTCTGCCATTAAAACCATTACAGGCAGTTATCAGTTAGTGACCAACGCCAGCAGTAGCAGACCATCAACCGACATATATCCATTGGGTACATTCGCGCAAGATTGGGAGTACGTAGCAGGTTCAGGTGATTTGGATGAGTGTAATGGCCGTGTTGGGGTCACTCCTGAGTTTCCTGATGGCATTTATCATTACTATGCCACTGACAGCTACCCCTACTTTCAACGTTGTGTAAAAGGTGAACTGTAAATAACTGTCTAACTATTGGCATCATGATGAAGTCAATGGAGCCATCAAGCATAAAACCTATTAAGAGTATGAGTACATGAAATTAATAAAGAAACTCGCTGCAGGGATCACTACTTGTATCATCTTGAGTGGATTAACATTCTCATCTGTTCAGGCACATATGATGGTGGCCCAACATGGCACAATTAACTTAGTCGATGATGGTGCCTTTATGGTGCTATCACTGCCGGTGTCGGCGTTTCATTTTCTTGATAATAGTCTGACTGAACTTGATGGCTCTGATGCTGCTGATGGCTCTGATGGCTCT
>NZ_JBFRJJ010000017.1:99070-102250 GCF_041468785.1 Shewanella sp. 10N.286.52.E4 | reverse complement strand
TGGCTCTGATGGCTCTGATGATGTTGATAAAAAAATCGGCAATATATCAATGTCGAACCTGAGCATTGATCAAAATAATGACGGAAAACTATCATCTGATGAATTACAAAAGCATCGACAACAAATAAGCCGCATCATTCTACAACGGGTAAGTTTAAGCGATGCTACCGGACCATTGCCTCTGCAAGGGTTGATCATTTCATTGGCTTCACATGGCTCTCCTAAACAGCCATCAGATCAAATCATCGTTATGGGCAAGTTCAAACTCAGCAACAGTCAAGATCCCCTCATATTTGAGAATCAATTATTTGGTAAAAGTTTCAGTGAACAAGTGATTGATATGAGTGTCACTCGGCAAGAGGATAAGCAGAAACAAGTATTTCAAGTTTCAGCTAACGCGCCATCACACAGATTGTTTCCGGCCAAATAAATGCGCTGGCACGCCCTAGTCATTCATCATGGATTCACACTCAAAGCCTTGGCGCATTGAGTCAAATCGACACTGAGAACCACATTGCCACGGCGCATTATCATATTTAGCTGATACCGTTTGAGCGTGAACTTTGCAGGACTGATAATCGGTGAAGTCGGTGTCCATTTCGTAGGCAGCTGAAGTATAGCCATTTTTATACACAAACGAGCTCCATACTGCAGGCCCCTTATGTTGATTAGACTGATTAATCATTATCACCGCTGTGATAACAGCAATCAGTAAAATTAAGACAACTACGATAGAAATGGCATTGGAATTTTTTGAAACGGTCATAAGTATCAGCACAGCTTTCGAAAAGAATTAGCATAAACTTTAACATGATATTTGCAATCAAAAATGCGGCCAACATCTAGTCTACAGTGATTAATAAAAGCTTACTCACGCCCTCTATTATTAACAAAACCTATAAACTAATTCTACTGAACTCTCGCTTATCAATCGCTTTATACCTGCTAACATTAATATATTGAATGTGCGGGCGATAGGTTTATAAAACATCAATTTTTAAGCCTTGTAGTCTTAAAAATGAAACCTTAAAGGCAGTCCCGTAACTTATTAATCACTAGGAACTCATCATGCAAAAGACGATTCTTGTTACCGGCTCTACCGATGGCATTGGTTTAGAAACAGCAAAGATGTTAATTGCTGAAGGTCATAAGGTGTTATTACATGGCCGTAATCCAAATAAACTGACTGACGTTGTTAATCTATTAGCAACAGCGGCAGATGAATCACAAATTGAGTCTTATGTTGCCGACTTATCGAGCATGGAAGAGGTAAGAGCTTTGGCTAAACAAATCAAAGCCAAGCATAATCACCTTGATGTGCTAATTAATAACGCAGGGGTTTATAACCCAAGCACATTAATTACCCTAGATGGCTTAGATTCACGTTATGCGGTTAATACTTATGCGCCCTATTTATTAAGCCAATTATTACTGCCTATCATGGATTCAAGCAGTCGTATCGTTAACTTATCTTCTGCAGCACAGGCGGTATTTTCTGCCAATGATATGGCTAAACCAAGCCCATTGTCTGACTCAACCGTATATGCCCAAAGTAAGTTGGCACTGACAATGTGGTCACGCCATTTAGGGTTAGCGATTAAAGGAACTGGCCCAATGATTGTGGCAGTTAACCCAGCATCAATGCTTGGCAGTAAAATGGTCAAACAAGCATACGGCGTTGCAGGTGGCGACTTATCGATTGGCGCAGATATATTAACTCGCGCAGCGTTAGCTGATGAGTTTGCAGAGGCAACAGGGCAATATTTTGATAATGATAGAGGACAGTTCGCCTCTCCTCACCCTGACGCTTTAGATGTGGCTAAAACAGCAAAAGTGGTAGACGTGCTAGAGCAAGTGCTTACAGAGCTGAGTTAAATTAAGTTAAGTCAGTCTTTCTTTTTAAAATAAAACTACGGGTATTTATAACAATACCCGTACTGTCTTATATAAATTAACCACTACTATTTTTACAACGAACGCTTTCAATAATATCAATATAGTTAAGTATTGCAGCAACTAAACGCTTTAAAATTTTTCAGCTTGAAGCTAAACAAGCAGTTTAGTTGAGTCGCTAAATGACAATAAAAAAGCTAAAACTGCTGCGATTTCAAACAATTTAGTCAGCCACTCATCAATTAAAATATGACTCATATCTCCTTTTGAAACTTTAAAAAAAAATTGTTATCCAGATCGCATTTTTATTTTGAAACTCCTGATAAATTTCAGATTAAGCACACACTAATATAGTGTTCACAACCACCAATACTAAGTGCTTGTAGTTTGGGCTTTATGATTGATATCGAACGGACTTTCTATTTCAAGGGCGACTTATTCCCCAACAAGAAAGCCATGTCTCGATAGAAAGGATATTTTATGGCTGAAATTATTGACCTTGTTCCAAATAACACTGAAATCGATGGGTTTGACAAACCATCTACTCCAAAAGCAAAAGAAGATATGTTGCATAGACGAGAGGTGAAAAGACGCCTTGAAGACTACTTAGAAGCACAACAACTTAAACGTGCTATGGGTGGCGATGATTTCTTTGCTTAACACATTATTGTATTCAAACACCCTGTTTATCTATTCTGCATAAGCGTGCATTTCTCCACCATGCTTTCCGTGCATCATTAAGCTCAAGTGACTTCTCCAACACTGAGCTTAATGAACCACGCATCCATTATTTGTGCTGTTACGCTGCTTTATTTATACAAAATTGGCATAAAAAAACCACAGTTTTCATCAACGTTCAACGCTACAGATACCAGTAACTTCACGTTTAAAAATCCGTGGTTAGGAGTAAATTGAAGGGGGGAACTCCTGAAGACTAATGCCCATTATTATCGTTTTATTTGATATACCCCATAACTTAAGCGAGGCATTGAGACTGTGATAGCTTGTTTTTCAACGTCAATTAAGTGGCTTGAATCTACATTGCTAGAAGGTAGGCCGTTATAATATAAATCACCCGCAGCCTTAAAGGTTTTCAATACATCTTCAATCGCCGTGATAGGCTCACCTTTATCTGTCATATCAATTTCAATGCTTGCAGATTGATTACCAGAATTAAACACAATCAAATATTCTTCACCACTCGTTTCATCCACTCTAGCAAAGGCAAACATGCCGCTGTTCGCTTGAATTGCTGAATCTTGGATTATTGAATCTTGGATTGTTGAA
>NZ_JBFRJJ010000017.1:79605-98218 GCF_041468785.1 Shewanella sp. 10N.286.52.E4 | reverse complement strand
GATTGTTGAATCTTGGATTGATGAAGCTTGGATTGATGAATCTTGGATTGATGAAGCTTGAATTGATGAGACTTGAATTGTTGAATCTTGGATTGTTGAAGCTTGATAGTATCTAGGTTGATATACGCCACGACGTAAGCTTCTATGCTCTTTCCTAAGCTGACTGAGGGCTGATATCGCCATAAATAGTGGATGGGATTGATTAAAATTATCTTCAGCAGTCGTTGCTGAAGTTCCCATTAACACATTATCGTTATAACTGTTTACCTTTGATGGAAACATGTCTTCTCTTGCATCAATATCATTACCATCACCAGTAAAGCCTTGCTCATCACCGTAATATACAACGGGGATCCCGCGCGATAAAAACATAAACGCATGGGATAAAATACTCCGCTGTAACTTTTCAGCTGCCGTCAATTCAAGTCCTGAGCCATTAATAAAATACCCCGCTCGCCCCATGTCATGGTTACTTAAAAAGGTCATCAATAAATCTGCTTGGCTATCTTCATCTTGATACAACACATCTTGCTCAAATAACTGTTTTGCTAATAGCGGGCTTTTACCACGATAAAAAATATCAGCAGCGACATCCTGAAAAGCAAAGTCTAATACCGAGGGCAATTTACCTTCTGTGGTATACAAACTGAGATGATGTGGGTTAGTGTCGTAGACCTCGCCAAATACATGAAAATTAGGAATGCCTTGTCGATTGGCATAATCAATAATTGCTGGTGTAAAAGTTTGCCAGAATGACAAATCAACATGACGCACAGTATCGATGCGAAACCCGTCAGGCTTAAACTCGGCTATCAATTGCTGATAAATTTCAATCATCCCTTTGAGCACTTGAGGATTTTTAGTATTAAGATCGTCAAGGCCATTAAAATCACCATTAAGTGAGCTTTCACCTTTAAAGCTACTATCACCTTGATTATGGTAATACTGCGGATCGTTCAACCACTCTGGCACTTTAATATCAGCGTGTTCATCAAGTATAAATGGTGAGTATTGTTCTGTTTTAGATGTGCTTAACGGCTTGTATTCACAATGGTCTAGACCTTGACGGAATTGACCGTCTTGTTGATGGCACTCGCTATAGCGGATGATGTCTGCGGTGTGATTAGTGATGATGTCAAAAAACACCTTCATTCCCCGCTGGTGAGCAGCATTGATTAAGGCTTTAAGATCATCATTACTACCAAAGTGTGGATCAATTTCACTGAAATCGACAATCCAATAACCGTGATGTGCAATGCCGTCTTTTTGAATCGCCTGATTTCTCAGTAGTGGTGTCATCCAAATAGCTGTGATCCCTAGAGACGCCAAATAATCTAATTTCTGCTCAATCCCAGTAATATCGCCACCATGAAAACCACGCGCTGACGTCTTATCGACACCACCGTGAGATATTCCTGACAATGCGCCATTATCGTTAGCTTCATTGCCATTATTAAATCGATCTGGCAATACAAAATAAAAAATGTCATCCCGAATATCTCGATGTAGATAATCTTGGTAAATATCTAACGATGCTGAGGGTTCGCTGACGTTCGATTCCCTGGAAATTGATTGCGTGGACGCTAATTCAAAAGCCGCTGACTCGGCTTGAGATGACTCACTTATGAGGCAACCTAGGAGCAGTACTCCTGCATTGACAGTGACTAAACCAAGCCTTGCTACACCCAATGTAGTTTTTGATAATATTGATTTCATATTTGTTCTTAATCCATTAATAGTTCAAACAAAAGTGCCACAACGAAGTGATATAAAGTTAAGGTAACTCTTCACCTTTTGCGCTCACATATAAGGCATACCAATGTTCACGGGAAAGTTTCAAGCCAATAGCTTGCTGACAAGCTGAAATTCTTTGTAAGTTCGTAGTACCAATGACGGGCTGAATTTGCGCAGGATGCTGCATTAACCAAGCAAGTAAAATGGCTTCCTTGCTAACCCCGTAATCTGCGGCTAATCGCGCTACTAATTTACTGGTTTGTTGAACCGCAATTGGTTGACTACTTGCATCGACTCCAGTGTAAAGCCCCTGACACAAGCTCCCCCAAGACTGCACTTGCAGACGGTTCTGCTGGCAATACGCTAATGTACCAGGGGTAAAGTTAACCCCTGCGCCTGCTTGATTACCCGCATAAACAGTTTCATCGAGCCAATCTTGCTTGTGTAAACTCAACTCAATTTGGTTGACAACTAAAGGTGTATCAAGCGCTTGTTGAATGGCTGATACTTGATGATGCTGCATATTAGAAACACCCAAGAATCGTACTTTTCCTGCATCACGTAAACGATGGAACGTGTCTGCGATTTCCTCTGCATCCATGAGTGGGTCAGGGCGATGCAATACCAACACATCAAGGTAATCGGTTTGTAATTGTTGCAAGCTTTTATCAACACTGTGGTTAATCCACTGCGCTGATAAATCGTAACGCTTTGGCCCTAAATCATCTTCAAGACGGATACCGCATTTGGTTTGAATAAACATCTTTTCACGTATTTCAGCACGAGCTGACAACACCTGACCAAACACTTGCTCTGCTTTACCAAAGGTATAAATATCAGCATGGTCAAAGTAGTTAATTCCCTGTGCTAAAGCCGTATCTATAACCTCGTGAGCTTGATTTCGATCAGCTGCGCTAATGGCATGATTATTCCAGCCACCGCCTAGTCCCATGCAGCCATAAACCACTCGGCTAACGTCTGGTAAGTGTTGCGCAAGCGCCAAAGGCTTAACGTTGACTTGTTTTGCATTTATTGCTGAGTTTGAACCCGTGACTGATTTTGAATTAATAACTGATTTTGAATTAATAACTGTAGACTCGGTTAAAGATGCATTCATTGAAAGGCTTCGCTCGTTATCGGCACATTTTAGATAACAATCAGTGTAAGCATTGCGCAGCAATGAGGAACCGTATTCACCAAAATCATTGTTTGATATAGCTACCAATAAAAGAATACAATTCGTTTTAAAAGATAATGACGATTAGTTTAAGATAATTAATTTAAGATGATAATTTTAGGGTGTTGATTTTAAGATGATGATGACATGAGTCGAGAACACAAAAAATTTGAACGGCTATTTCTGTTCAGTGAAGTCGCAAAACAATTAAGTTTTACTGAAGCCGCTGCATCGCTTGGGATCTCAAGAGGATATCTTTCTGAGCAAATTAGACAGCTTGAAAAAGAGTTCGCCAGACCCTTACTCATCCGCACCACTCGCAGTGTAAAACTCACGCTTCAAGGTGAGCTTATCCTTGCAAGCATGAGCCATGTAAAACAGTCGCTTTTAGATTTAGACCGGCAGATCCGTCATGAGAATAACAGTATTGCAGGACGGATTAAAATCACCGCACCAAGTCAATTTACCCAGCGTTATTTATTAGCTATCTGCAGTGAGTTTCAGCAACAACATCCACAGATTAGCTTTAGTCTCGATAGCAGCTACACCACCCATGACCTTGCCAAAAGTGATTTTGATTTAGCGATTCGCGCGACTAACACACCGCCACAAAATATGGTGGCAAAAAAGCTGTTTTCTTATCAGCACATTTGCTGTGCTTCCCCTCAATACCTTAACCGTAATGGTATGCCTCAACGGGTGACAGATTTAACTAAGCATGAATGCCTAACAGCAACGGAGTTTACTGAATGGCCATTAAATGGCGAGTCATTACCTGTACTTAGTAGCCTTAGCGTTAATGACAATCACATGCTCAAATCGTTAGCCATTGCCGGACAAGGGATTATTATGGTGCCCGAATACTTAGTGGACAAAGAAATAGCTTCAGGGCAACTCATTACAGTATTACCACAGGTAAGCACTGTCTCTTCAGCCACGTATTTGATGCATCCACAATTGATCCATCAATCAGCTAGATTGTCTCGCTTTATCGAATTTACCTTGCAATGGATAGCCAATAATTTACCGCCCTCTCAGCAAGCTGCCAGCTAATCATTCTTCCTCGACGATAAATTTAGTCGACAAAAAACCTATCAATACTTGATAGGTTTTAGTGCGAATAAGCTCAAGTTTAGTTAGCCTGATCAAGGCTAAAGTCTAGCCTCACTTGCAGCCCTTTTTGTTCAATGGCTTGCCCTGCAACCGTTTTAGGTTTGTACTTCCAATTATTAATCGCTTGTATTGCTGAGCGATTAAACACTCTTCTGGGCTCAGCCTCCATCACTTGAGCATTGATAACTTCGCCCGTCTTACTAATATCAAACATCACAATCACATAGCCCTCTTTACCATCTCGCGCTGCTGCCATGGGATATTGCGGTGAAACCTGCACAACAGGCATAGCATCTCCATCATTGTAGCTCCGATCATAGTTCTCTTTTGGCACAGGTAAGGCTTCAGGCGTAAAACCTTTAATGACGTCAGCATCTCCCTCTGAAGAAGTTGGCATAGGAGTACGATCAATAATTGCAGGCACTTTTTGAGGTTGCACCCTGATTTTTTTGATCACTTTTTGAGGCTCTTGTGGCTTTTGAAAAAAGTTAATCACTGGCAATGGAGCAGGTTCATCAACATATACAGCGTCACTTTTAACTAATTGCGCCATGAAAACGAATAACGCTAAAGTGACAATTGCGCCTAACAACATAATTCCAGCTTTAATGATTAGCTGACGTGGTGCTAACAATCCCCCCTCTGAAACAAGGGCATTGCCCATATGCTGCATCACTAAATTTACTTGGTTATGCAACTGAGTTTGCGCCTGAACTTGAAGCTTAAAGATGATATTGGATTTGATCATAGACATTCCTTGTTATTTATTATTAAAACAATAGGTGGTGCCTTTTAACCTCTAGTTGCCAATTAAGTTAACTAGCAAATATTTTGTTACAAATAGCTAAAACCTGCCCAAATTTAACACCAACCAAACAAATTAATCACACAAAACCAACCAACTATAAACACAAAAGGCACATTACAAGGGGGAGTGACAAACATATTAAGTTGATAATATCGCGATATTTTTCAGATCTGGGGGGATAAACTTAGTGATTGTCCGCGCCTAAAATCTAGGCTGATATTGAAATTACTCAATAAAAACAAGATTTGCTAACAATTATTAAATTGACTTTTTTCTTCAGTCTAAGAGTATGGATAGGTTTTTTACCGATAAAGCCCACTTTCGTTAAAATACCCATAAAAAATAACATCGAATAATTATAAAAATATAAACCGATTCCATCCTTTGTAAGGAAGCAGACAACAATGAAAAAAACACTGATCGCAATTGCACTGGCCTCAACATTTTTGAGCGCTTGTGGCACTTCAGATGTAAAAACCACAGATAACGCCACAGATAAAGTTAAAGCAGCAGTCGCCACCCTAACCCAAAAAGCTGAGTTGGGTGATTTCGGCGTTGATTTAACCGCCCGTAATGAAGCAGTTAAACCAGGTGATGATTTCTTTATGTATGCCAGCGGTACTTGGTATGACAATTTTGAAATGCCTGCTGATAAAACTCGCTATGGCGCATTTACCGCATTAGGTGAACGCAGCGAGCAGCAAGTCAAAGAAATCATTGATGATATCGCAAGCCGCAGCGACCTAAATGCTGAAGAGCAATTAATTGCTGACTTTTATCAGTCTTATATGGACACAGATACCATCAACAAACTGGGTATCAGCCCAATTCAAGGTACTTTAGACACCATTACAGCGATCAAAAATACCGATGACTTAACCCAAGTTTTTGGTAATGCATGGCTAACCGATGCTGAATCGCCAATTTCTGGTGGTATGTGGTTTAACCGTCTTGATCCAAACCAGTATGAATTATCAATTGGTGCCGGTGGTTTAGGTCTTCCAGATCGTTCTTACTACCTAGAAGATAGTGAGCGTTTTGTAAAAATTCGTAGCGCCTACGTAAGCCATATTGCTGAAATGCTTGCTTTTGCAGGCATTAAAGATGGCCAAGCTCGCGCTGAAGCGATTGTGGCATTAGAAACTAAAATAGCTGAAGGTCAATGGCCACGTGAAAAACGTCGTAACCGTGATTTAACCTTAAATCAGGTAAAACGTGCTGACTTAAACAATGAATACCCTAACTTCAACTGGGACTTATTCTTTGAGCAATCAGGTTACCAAATACCACAGCTTAACGTTTCTCAGCCTGAGCCTATCAAGGCAATGATTGAGTTGGTTAATAATCAGCCACTCAATGTATGGCAAGATTACCTCACCTTCCACACTGTCAGTAACAATGCAGGTTTATTATCGGAAGATATCTACAATGCTAGCTTTGCGTTTTACGGCAAAGAACTCAGCGGTCAAGAAGAGCCTAAGCCACGTTGGAAGCGCGCTGTCGCTGAAATGTCTGGTACTCAGTCACTTGGTTTTGCAATCGGTAAAGTCTATGTTGCTCGCTACTTCCCTGAGTCATCTAAGCAACAAATGGCTGAGTTAGTAGAAAACCTTCGAGCTGCATTAGGCCAACGCATTGATGGTCTTGATTGGATGGGCGATGAAACTAAAGTGAACGCTCACGCTAAGCTAGCTGCCTTCAAGCCTAAAATTGGTTATCCTGATGTGTGGCAAGAGTTTGATGGATTAGCACTGACTAACAAAGATTTGCTAAGCAATATCAAAAATCTACGTCAGTACTTCCATGCTGATAGCGTTGTTAAAGAGCTGAAGAAAACCGATCGCAATCGTTGGGGCATGACACCACAATTTGTCAATGCTTATTACAATAGCTCATTTAACGAAATTGTATTCCCAGCGGCAATTTTACAACCGCCATTCTTCGATCCTAATGCTGATCCTGCTGTGAATTACGGTGGTATTGGCGCAGTTATTGGCCATGAAATGGGCCATGGTTTTGATGACCAAGGTTCTAAGTCTGATGCTAATGGTATTCAGCGTAACTGGTGGACTGATAGCGACCGTGCTGCATTTGAAGCGAAAGCAGATATGCTTGCCGCCCAATACAGTCAATATGAGCCTATCCCTGAAAACTTCGTTAATGGCCGTAATAGCTTAGGCGAAAACATTGGTGATGTTGGTGGTCTATCTATGGCATATCACGCTTACCAGTTAAGTTTAAATGGCAAAGAAGCACCAATTATCGACGGATTAACTGGCGATCAGCGTTTCTTCTTAGCTTGGGCACAAGTGTGGAAAGAAAAACGCACCGAACAAAGCATGTTAAGCCAGCTTCGCGCCGGTACCCATGCTCCAGGTCGATACCGCGCATTAGCACCACGTAACCATGATGCATGGTACAAAGCATTTGATGTTAAACCTGGTGACAAACTTTACTTGCCTGAAGATGAACGTGTTCGCATCTGGTAATCAGTTAACCATTCAAACGTGAGTTTTCATATTGAACTCGCGCAAAAAAGCCAGTCACTGACTGGCTTTTTTATTAATTCATTAGGGCGGTATTAAATCGAAATTTTATTTCGCTAGCTTCACCACCACGCGGCCACGCACCTTGCCAGCAATAAGAGCATCAGCGGTATTAATCACTTCATCTAAACTGATTTCTTTGGAAATATCATCAAACATTTCCGGCTCGATAATCTCAGCCAAACGCTGCCAAGCCTCTAACCTATCTTCAAGTGGGCGCATGACGCTGTCGATACCCGCTAATGTCACCCCGCGTAAAATAAATGGCATCACTGAAGATGGAAAATCCATTCCCTGGGCTAAACCACACGCTGCCACTGTGCCGCCATATTGGGTACTAGCACAAATGTTTGCCAAGGTATGACTCCCTACAGAATCAATCGCACCAGCCCAACGTTCTCTCGCTAATGGACGACCAGGCTCTGATAAAGTATTACGATCAATCACCTCTGTAGCGCCTAACTTTTCTAGATAAGCGGATTGATCAGCACGACCTGTTGAAGCCACAACTTTATAACCAAGCTTGGCTAGAATAGCGATAGCAAAGCTCCCTACTCCGCCATTGGCGCCTGTTACTAAAACTTCACCTTTATCCGGTGTCACACCGTTTTTTTCAAGTGCAATAACAGACAGCATGGCAGTATAACCTGCAGTACCAATTGACATAGCTTGTCTTGGCGTAAACGCTGCTGGAAGCGGAATTAACCATTCACTTTTTAAACGTGCCTTTGTCGCTAAGCCACCACAGTGAACTTCGCCAACTCCGAAACCATTAAGTAGCACATGGTCGCCTTGAGTAAATTTATCACTATCTGATTGCTCAACCACACCGACTAAATCAATACCCGGGATCATAGGAAACTGCCTAACAACCGGTCCTTTGCCGGTAATCGCCAAAGCATCTTTATAATTTACCGTGCTATAAAGTACCTTCACGCTAACATCGCCTTCAGGTAACAGACTTTCATCAATTGCTTTAACTTCTGCGCGATAACCTTGGTCATCTTTTTCAATCAATAAACCATTAAACATGGTGTCTCCTTAATATAGACCGAGCGTCTATAAATGGTTAAAATTTTTTTATCGCGGTAATCCAGCGATAAAAAACTCGAGGTAATTCTGTAAAGGTTGGGTGCTTTGAACTAGCTTAGCGCGGCTTACCGCACCTTCCCAGCCAACCCAAAACTGTTCAGCAAGTAATTCACAATTTGCACTTTGTGCGATTTCACCTTGAGCTTTAGCCGCCTCAAGACAAATGGATAACCTTTGTTGCCAATCTAAAAATATATCAATCAACTGCTGGCGATAGCTTTCAGGCAGCAAGTCCACTTCTTGGCCTAAATTGCCCACTAAACAACCTCGTTTAAACTCAAATCGCGCCATGCCAGTTTTGGCGCTTTCTACAAATTGGCCAATACGTGCTAAGGGCGAATAGGCTTGTTCTAACAAGTGCTTATCAAGTTTGTGCGCAAAATAAGTCGCATAATTGTCAATCACAACCTGACCAAACTCTTCTTTACTGGAAAAGTAATAATAGAAAGATCCCTTAGGCACGCCTACTTTTCGCAATATTTGATCAATCCCTGATGAAGCAAAACCTTTTTCGGTCAGCTGCTCAAGGCCGCTGCGAATTAACTCAGCGCGAGTATCTTGATTGTCTCTTGCAGCCTTTGGTGGTCGACCTCGACGAGGTTTAGCCGCTTTTACCAGTTGTGATTCTGTCATGGTTCAATATTAGACCGATCGTCTAGTTAAATACAAGTATCGTCTGCAATCTCAATCCAAATTTGAGAATTTGATCGCAAATGATCTCTTAAAGGAAAAAAAGGTAGTCGCAAGCTGTAGAACAACACTTGATTGAACAAAGCTGGATTGAACAAAGCTGGATTGAAACAAGTCTCATAAATTACAGTTCAAATCATGCTAGAACTTGCTAAGGATATTCGTCAATCTTAAGCCATTCATTTTGTGGCTTAGTGTTTAACTCTTATATTAGTGTTTAACTCTTATATTAATGATTAACCTTTGTGATAGCTTAACTTTTTGATAGCTTAACTTTCTGATAGTTAAACTTTGCGATCGCATAAATCTATTTTCACTATCATAAAATCTATTTGCACTATCATGAAACCGACTTGCACTATCATGAAACCAGCTTGCACCAAGTTGAATCATTAAAGCCTTAAAACTGCCCTTAAAAATCTAAACTCAACCGAAAGGCTCACAACTATCGCACCTCTATAGCTCATCGAACTCACTGTTAGCACAGTAATTTTACTTACCTGCACCAATAATGAACCTGCCAAGCGTAACATTTTTACAACATAGGAATAATTCTTGCTTCACTAAGCCTATGAATTTTAATAAGAGAATAGCTTTGGGGAGCATAAATGGACAATATTAGTGACGCAATCGGGGTCATTGCACAAAGTGCAGACACCCTTTTTATCCTACTTGGTGCAATTATGGTGCTTGCGATGCACGCAGGCTTTGCATTTTTAGAGGTTGGTACCGTTAGACACAAAAACCAAGTTAACGCATTAGTTAAAATCTTAACTGATTTCGCCTTTTCAGCTGTCGCCTACTTCGTCATAGGTTATCAAATTGCTTATGGTAGCCACTTTTTTGTTAGCGCCGACACGCTAGCAGCAAATAATGGCTATGACTTAGTGAAGTTCTTTTTCCTATTAACGTTCGCGGCAGCGATTCCAGCGATCGTATCAGGTGGTATTGCTGAACGTGGCAGTTTTCGTCCATTCTTGTTTGCATCAGCGTTAATTGTTGCCTTTGTTTATCCACTTTTCGAAGGGATTATTTGGAATGGTAACTATGGTTTTCAAGCATGGCTTGGCAGTACTTTTGGCGCTGAGTTTCACGACTTTGCAGGTTCAGTTGTCGTCCATGGCATGGGCGGCTGGTTAGCGTTAGTCGCAGTTTACTTTTTGGGTGTCCGTGGTGGTCGTAAACCAGGGGTAGCCTTTGCACCTTCAAACATTCCGTTTCTTGCATTGGGTTCATGGATCTTAATCGTTGGTTGGTTTGGCTTTAATGTCATGTCAGCACAAACCTTAGATGGCATTAGTGGCCTTGTAGCATTAAATAGCTTAATGGCCATGGTGGGCGGCACTATTATTGCGCTTATTGTCGGTAAAAATGACCCCGGATTTATTCATAATGGTCCACTAGCAGGCTTAGTCGCTGTTTGTGCAGGTTCTGATTTAATGCATCCTATTGGCGCTTTCGTGGTAGGCGGGGTTGCTGGCGGACTGTTTGTATTTGTGTTCACTAAGCTTCAGCGCAGCACTAAAATTGATGATGTCTTAGGTGTATGGCCACTTCATGGTTTATGTGGTGTTTGGGGTGGTATTGCAGCGGGTATATTTGGCCAACAAAGTCTCGGCGGCCTTGGTGGTGTAAGCGTTATGTCGCAACTTGTCGGCACTGCTGCTGGCGTCGTATTCGCTGTGGTTGGTGGGTTCATCGTTTATGGCATCGTCAATAAAGTATCTAGCTTACGTTTAAGCCAAGAAGATGAATATATCGGCGCTGACTTAGCCATTCATAAAATTGGCTCCACCAATGCAGACAAATAACCTAAATCAATAAAACCATTCTTGTACTGATTTTCAGTAACAAAAAAGCTCAAGCAATGGCTTGAGCTTTTTATTGAAATCTGACAATTATAAAACTGTAATCACGTCAGCTTCTGGTAAGCGGGCTTTCGGTAAGCCTTTGTTATAATCTTCGCCGTCTTTGTGGTAACCAATCGCTAACGCGAATTGACACACATAACCGCCTAATTCTTCATTAAAAATCTCACCGATTAAATCCGGGTCAACCCCTTCCATTGGCGTTGAATCAATACCTAAGCGAGCAAGTACATGCAAAGTATTACCAATTGCTATGTAAGTTTGTGCCTTAGTCCAGCCGCCATTATAACCATTCTCATCGGTATTAAGGTCCACAAAACCAAAAGCTCCGTTAAGCATGTTGTCATACATTTCAGCAGGTAAATGACCTGAAGATACTTCAACATCAACGACTTTTCTGTAGTCATCTTTAGTGAAATTAGGGTTATGAGCGAACATAATAATATGTGACGCTTCAGTCGCATGTGGTTGGTTAAACTGATGCATATTAGCAAATGTGTCGTGGAAACGTTGTTTTGCTGCATCGCTCTCAAGCACAATGAATTTCCATGGCTGTGAGTTAATAGAGGAAGCTGATAAACGAATAGCTTCTTTAAGCACAGTCATATCTTCAGCCGAAATACGCTTTGATGAATCGTATTTTTTAGCAGTGTAACGGCTGTTTAAATCTTTAATAATTTGGTGAGACATGATGATTTTCCTCATTGAACGATGTCGATGGAGTGCATATTAAAGATCATTACGAAAGAGAAAAAGAGCCGATAGCTCCAATCATTATGGTCTTAATCATCCACAATGAACCACTTTGTTGTTCCAATTTGTTTTCTAGTGAAAATTACCGCCATAATAACAAGCGCGCTTTTAGGGCTGTTTAAGTAGCGGGTTACTGTTTGAGAATCTATTTAGAAAATAACATTCACAATGGCTATAGCCATAACTATGACTATGACTATGACTATGACAATAACCATAACAATAGCCATTACGATGACTATGACAATAGCCATGCTATAGCCCATTCATGCATCATGGTAAAAATCAAAGCTCAAGGAATAGCGAAAATGAAATCACCAACTTGGACCTTAATGGCTGCTTTTATCACAGCAACCTGCTCGATGAGTCTCCCTTATTATGCTCACTCAACCGACATAGAGACCGATTTCATTTGGCCAGCTAATTATCAAGCCGCTGTCAGTCTGTCCTATGATGATGCGTTAATGAGTCAATTAGCCCATGCTATTCCAGCACTGGATAAATATGGCTTTAAAGCCTCTTTTTACCTCACCTTAGCAAATCCCGGTACACAGCAAGGAATGGAGCAATGGCGCTCCGTAGCCGCTAATGGTCATGAGCTAGGTAATCACACCATTTTTCACCCTTGTAGTAAAAGTCAAAAAGACCGTGACTGGGTTGCCGCTTATCATGATATCGACACTAAAACCTTGACTCAGATACAGCAAGAAATCAGCGTCGCCAATACTTTTCTGCAAGCAATAGATAGTCAAACCAGTCGCACTTTTACTATTCCCTGCGGCGATACTGAAACCGCTGAAGGTAATTATGTCGAGGTAATAAGAAACGATTTCGTGGCGATTAAAGGCTTTAATCCGCAGTATGATGCCAAATTTGATTTGTTGTTGATGCCCGAAAATGTCAGTGGTGAAGCGCTGATTAACTTTGTAAAAAAAGCCCACAGACAAGGTGGCATCGCCAATATCTTGTTTCATGGAATTGAAGGAGATTACTTAACTGTCAGTAATCAAGCTCATGATGAATTATTGCAGTATTTAAGTGATAACCGAGAAACGCTATGGGTCGATAATTACCGAAATATTATGCAATATGTAAAGCTCAAGCATCAACCACTCAATCCCCAAGAATAAGCTAAGTGATCGATCACTCATACTGCTGAAGCAAAAAGTGGTTCACTCCTCTTTTCAACCATTTTCCAGTCGGTCGAAAACCGATAGTTAGACACACTTCAAACTTTAATAAATTAACTGATATTTATACTTTTTTTCTAAATAAGCCTGTGATTTTTGTTCTATACTGAATTTAAGCTAATCTCGGTGTAAAAGGATTTACAAAGATAATGATGGTGTTATGGAATGAACAGAAACTGATTAATTTAATTAAGTTTGCACCTGCCTTAACAGTGTGCTTTTTCATGATTATTATTAATATTGTCATCATCAGTGACAACCAAGAAAAAGCCAACAACAGTATAATATCCCTCAGAGAAGACGTCATTGCTCGCCAAAAACAAGAAATCAAACTGCAAGTCAATCAAGTTATAAACATCATTGAATTCAAAAAAAGTGCAGCGCTTTCACAGCTAAAAAACCTATCTAGAATGCGAGTAAATGAAGCCCACGCTATTGCTCTCAATATCTTTAATATCAACCAAGATAAACCTGAATCAGAAGTCAAAAAAATGATTGTTGATGCATTAAGGCCGATTAGGTTTAATGATGGCAGAGGTTATTTTTTTATTTTCCAAATGGATGGCATAAATGTACTACACGGATTAAAACCTCATTTAGAAAATACCTCAGTATGGAACGCTCAAGATCTTCGTGGGACTTATATCCTGAAAGAACACATCCAGAAAATACAGCTGCATAACGGTGAAGCTTTTTATCATTGGTGGTATCAAAAACCTGGTTTCCCTGCTAACCAAGAGTTCGAAAAAGTGGGCTATGGCAAACAATTTGGCCCCTATGACTGGTTTATCGGCACAGGCGAATATCTCGCCGATGTAGAAGAAGATATTAAAGATACCCTCCTAAACTGGATTTCTGAATATGATGACGACAAACATCAGCGTGTCTTCATTATTAATAAGAGTGGTCATCCACTGGCCAACCCTATCAGCCATCAACGACATGACTTCGTCGAACACCATGAGCACACGACTCAAGAATTAGTCAATCAGCTGCTCTCTCAAGTTAGCATTGAGGGGAATTTCATGGAATTTGATTTAGCTAATTTAACCAAAGAAAAAAGAGCCCATGTTGAAATTAGTTATGCCAAATTACTTGAGCCATGGGGCTGGGTTGTCGGGGCACATTTCAATTCACATGACTTTGAAAAATATCTGAATAATAAACAGGAGAAATTGCTTTTAAATAACCATGAAAAACTGATGAAGGTGCTCACTTTAAGTATTCTATCGACCTTTTTTATGGTGGGAGGCTGCCTATTCGCCAGTAATTTAATTGCTAAAAGATTTAAAAAGTTCAAGTTTCAAATTGAGAAAGACTTTAAAAGGTTAGAAAACTCCAAAGCCACCATGAAACATATGGCGATGCATGATGGCCTAACAGGTTTTCCAAATCGATTATGCTTCGTAGAGCATATTGCTAAAGGGATCAAAACCGCTAACAAAAAGCATAAAAAACTCGCGGTATTATTGATTGATATCGATAATTTTAAAAAAATTAATGATGTTTATGGCCATTCAGTTGGGGATGAATTACTCAAAGAAGTGAGCCGAAACATAGAACAATCTATAGTGTCAGAAGACACAGCTTCACGCTTTGGCGGAGACGAGTTCGCATTTTGCTTTCCAAACTTAGACAACATTCATCAAGTGCATCAAAAAGTTGTCTTGATCCAGGGTATCTTTAATCGAGAATATAGCTTGAATGACAATCATCATGAGATTAAAGGTAGCATTGGGATCAGTATGTACCCCTCTGACAGCCAAGACCCTGAAGGGTTAATTCGTAAAGCCGATATTGCACTTTATAAATCCAAAGCCAAATTGAATGGTTTGGTCAATTTCTTTGATGAAGAGGTCGATGCTCAAATAACTTATGAATACCAACTTGAAGAACAGCTAAGATCCGCTTTAGCCAAGAATGAAATTAGCGTCTTATATCAACCTCAAATCACCACAAATTCTGAAAAACTGCAGAGTGTTGAAGCATTAGCCCGTTGGAACAATCCAATACTGGGTAACATCTCACCAGAAATTTTCATTAATATTGCCGAGAAAACAGGCCTAATAAACAGCATAGGTTTGTTTATATTCCGTAAAACCTGTGAAGATATTTTAGCCATCTCACCCAATGGCGATAGTGCGATCCGTGTGGCTATTAATATTTCTCCCCATCAATTATTGGATATCAATTTTGCCGAATCGATTACCCAAATAGTTAATGAGGTCCATATTGATCAGCAACGTATTACATTAGAAATTACTGAAAACTTAGTGCTGAAAGATTTAAAAAAGACATCCATTATTTTAAATGAATTAAAAGCACTAGGATTTGGTATTTCCCTTGATGATTTTGGTACAGGATATTCTTCATTAAGCTATTTAAATGAACTGCCAATAACTGAAATCAAAATAGATCGCTGTTTCATTAATAATATGATCAGCAGCCCTCAAAGTAATGCCCTAGTCAAAGCCATTTTAGCTATAAGTGAAGCTTACGATATCAAAGTTGTCGCTGAAGGCGTCGAAGAAAAAGAACAGTTTTCAACTTTAAAATCATATGGTTGTGAACTAATACAAGGTTACTACTTCGATAAACCCTTAACGTTAGCGCAATTAGAATCAAAATACTTCCATAAACACTAAAACCTTAATAAGTGCTCAGCCCTGGGTACTGTCTGCAACTCTATCTGAGATTGAAGTGATTGAGTCTTTGCTCTATGGTGATTAACATAGAAAGCGGCTTTCTAATTACAGCCTAATAACTAATGTACATAACTCAATAAATAATCAAAATGAAAGCAGTTAACACACGCATGGATACCAATTTACTTCAGCCATCTCCCCCACCTCACGCCTTGATTGTAGAAGGTGGTGCCATGCGAGGGATTTTTGCCTCAGGAGTGTTAGATCGTTTTATTGATTTAAACCATCGCCCGTTTGATTTTTGTATCGGTGTTTCCGCTGGTTCAACTAATCTCGCCTCTTGGCTTTCAAATCAAAAGCAACGAAATTACCGTATTATCACCCACTACTCATGCTTGCCTGAATTCATTGATTTAAAACGTTTTATTAAAGGTGGACACTGGCTAGACCTAAACTGGTTATGGGATATTCTTGCCAAAGAATGTCACTTTGATATGGACACCTTTAGCCAACAACCGGTCCCACTATTTGTGGTCACAACAGACATTACTACTGGAAAAGCGGTTTATATTAAAAGTAATGCTGACAATATCGAACATATCTTAAAAGCATCATGTTCTGTACCTATCGCATTTAGAGATTTTCCAGCCTATCAAGGCAGCCCCATGACAGATGGCGGTATCGCTGACTCGATTCCAATTATCAAAGCCTACGAAATGGGAGCGAAAGAAATCACTGTCGTGTTATCAAGGCCACTGGGTTACCGAAAGAAATCCCCGAAACTACCTTGGCTAATAAAGCGTGCATTAAAAGCTCACCCACAATTAGCCAATGCAATGGTCAATCGTGCCAATAGTTATAATAACGCGATTGATTTTATTCAGTCACCACCCTTGGATTGCAAAATCAATGTTATCGCTCCACCAGCAGAATTCAATGTTGGCCGTCTAACCACAGATAAAGCCATCTTAGAGTCTGGTTATCAAATGGGCATTGATGCCGCCAATCTATCAGTTGATAACAGTTGAACCGGTAAACTCAGCCTTAAATAATATCTGCCTTAAACAATATCATCCTTAAAAAATAGACAAAAAAAACCGGACATAAAGTCCGGTTAACGTGTTGCTTCCGTGCACTGGTTACGAAAAAAATGCCTTAAGGCAAGTTGGCTATTCGTGACACCACAAAACATGATAACGAACGCCAATAACCAACGAGTAGATTGATAATTTAGTGATTGCTTTTCTTATACTAATTATGGGTAAAACATACTTATAACGGTGTTACTTATGGCAGTTCTTGTGACCACACGGTGTCATTTACCACCTTGTCAAAGCCATACTGGTAAAGCGCTTTCATGTATTCAAGGTCAAACATTGCTTTGGTTTTTGATGGCGCTGAAAACTCATCATCAACATAGGTAAAACGTAAATCGATTTGCTGAAGTTCACTATCGTAAAGCATCTTGTATAAGTCTCCACGACTTTGCAGTACGGTTAAGCTTTTTAAACTGCGGGTTAGGAGTTTCATGCCTTTATCTGGCGTCGGTTCATAGGGCATATTAAACATGCCGTTGCGAATGACATGAATATAAGGCTGCTGTGTTAACCCTAAAGCTTTGGACACTTTGTTAAAGTCAGTTTGAGTCGGTTCAAAGAACATTTGCGCCGATAAACCGCCATCTACATGTAATTCTTCGTACTGTTCACCTTGATAATTCACTTGAATGAACTGCGGCGGAAAAACCCCAGGAATTGACGAACTTGCAGCAATAATCTGATGAATTAAAGCCTGTTTATTTTCTATATCGCTATTGGCAATTTGACCAATATTCCAAATGGATAAACGACCTGAATCAAATTGAGTGGTGCCAATAAAGAGTCGACGACCCGCTTGATGTTGCTTGGCAATTTGCTCAATCATTTCTGGGTTATATACATGGGTAATAAACTCGAGCATATTGTCGCCATTGCTAAACCCATCTTTGAATAACGTATTTAAAAAATTACGTTTACCAATCACTTCTTTATCTGTGATACCTAACATGACTTCTTTTAGTCGAGGAACTTCATCGCCACCTAAAAATGCAAATGGTGCAATAAGAGCCCCTGCGCTCACGCCTGTTACAATGGTGTATTGCTCAAGTTTATCTTGTTCATATAAGCCATTTACGATACCAGTACCAAACGCACCTTTAGCACCTCCCCCCGATAGCACGAGAATATTTAACGCATCACCTTGAACCTTCAGTGGAGTTGATTTGTTAAGCTCTGAATATAAAAAATCATCCTGCTCACCGGCCCAAAAACGTAAAGGTTCTTTCGATGAATTATCGGCCACATCACCAACAATAGCCTGTTCATATCCTTTTTCAGGAATACGAATATCTAGTGTATGCGTCGTGCTACAGCCCATTAAAATGGTCACTAACAATAATGCAGCTAATTTCTTAATATGAGTCATGCTATCTCTCTTTTGGTCTGTATAGCGACATGCATCTCACTCGTTTAACTGTTTTTATTAGCAGTAAACAGGAAGGCTTATCGTTCAATAAACGGGGTTATATCTGTTATGACTAATTACCCCCCTAATAAGCACACCATGGTGTATTTATTTTAAGGCTAACGTCATATATGCAGCTTGAATTGGGGCACTATAAAGACAAACTAACCTGCACTTAAATCACGTTTGTAGGATTAAACCCTCGCCTAGAACATCCATACCTTTAACTCTCTTGCTGAGTGTTTTGGCTTGCTCCAATAAAAAATAACAAATCAAATCACCACCTCTTCCAAGAGTCATCTTCCGTTTAAAAGCACAAAACCTTAGCTAAGCGTTTAAAGCTAAGCGACTAGAACTAAGCGTCTATAACTAAGCGGCTAAAGCTAAGCGTCTAAAGCTAAGCGGCTAAAGCTAAGCGGCTAAAACTAAGCGTCTATAACTAAGCGTCTATAACTAAGCGTCTATAACTAAGCGACTATAACTAAGCGCCTATAA
>NZ_JBFRJJ010000017.1:65435-78814 GCF_041468785.1 Shewanella sp. 10N.286.52.E4 | reverse complement strand
TAAGCGCCTATAACTAAGCGACTAAAACTACGCCCTTAAAACCAATCGACGATTGGCAATTGGTTAATTGCCATTCAGCTCAATTAACTCGCTCCCACGACTTAATAAAGAACAAATAACCCTCAGCGAGCAAAAAACAACCTGAGGGTTTCATCCTACAAACGCGATTAACTTAAATTAATGTCTCCCCCTAGAATGCTCGCCAACACATTAAGACCGATGCAATTTCAACAATGTAACAAGATGAGCAGCACATAAAGATGCGCCACTTTAAGCAGAAATTGTATGGGGTTCACAACTGACCAAGGTTCGTTAGTTGATATCAATAACGATTGAATACGCATAGTTTTGCGGTTCAATAGGAGTATTAGACATGAGCTTTACAAAGAACTGGATGACATCATTCCCAATGCAAGTATTAACCCTTGGTATAGGCTTGTTGGCACTCAATTATCCAGTGCATGCATTTGCTGAAGATACGCAAATCGAAGTCGTTAAACAGCAAGAACAAATTTTGACTGGCAGAGCTATTTTTGCAAAGTACGGTATTGCTGATGATCTACCTAAGCTTGGCTTAAGCTCATTAGCGCAAGGTGAGCACTTGGTCGAGCATGTAAGCCGCACAACTAAAGTGGGTGACCAAGAGCGTCGTTCTGAAGTCTTCTTGGTTCAAAATACTGATGAGAAAGGCAACATTGACCTTAGGATTAAATACGATCCATCCAAGGTTGATGAAAATGAAGACATCATCAATGAAATTGAAGCCAACACCAAAATTGAGTATCGCTTACGTAAATATGCCCAAAGCTACGATCCAAACTCTGTTACTGCAACTGAGCTGGGTAATGGTCAGGTAGAAATTGCATTTAACTATTCAAAATTTGGCTTACCACAAGACATCGCTTATTTCCGTTTTATGCGAGTTAAAATCATTGCGGAAAACAATCAACCAGTGCGTATGGTTATTAAAAATACTCGTGATTTTGCATACCAAAATTTTCGAATTAATGACTATCAACAAGTGGTTGATTTTGAGGTTCACGATGAAGGCGTCAGAATTAAGCAAAAGCACATCCAAGCTATTGGCATGAATAAAAAAGCCCAACCTGTGAGTGTTACTACCTTGGTTGAACCTGTGGTTTTTTACGATGATGAAACACACTCTAAAGTGCTAAACGAAGCACGTTTATCACAGGTATCTGATCCGAGATACAAAGAGGAAAGCGTAAAGTTAGACAGAGTCTTTCCTTTAATGAGTGACATGGTTCGCCAGCAAGGCATTGATGTGCCTTTACCGTTTGGTATCTCTATGGCGTACCGCAACCAAGATATGAACTTTGGCTTTACTGACTTTGACATTATGGGCATTAAGTTAAATGAGCTATTCGATCCCTATAAATCGGTAGCCCAAGTGAATGCTGAAACATTAACTTTACGCGGTGAAATGAACATCCTGCCATTTTGGAATGTGTTTGGGTACTACGGAAAACTGAATGTTGATGCCCAGGTTGATGCGGAGTACACCGGTGAAATTGGTCGCCAACTACAAGATGCACTGAATAACAAACTACCAGGATTAGGTAACGCACTATGTGATGAGCTATCTGCATTATGTAACTCGGGCACATTATCAGTGCCACTTGATTTACATTATGACTTAGCCGGTATCGGTACGACTTTATCAGTTGGCTACAAACAGCTTTTTGCCTCAGTAACAACCACTTACACCAAAACAAAAATGGAAGGTAGTGATAAATGGAGCGACGGTATCTTAACGATTCAACCTATGTTGGGTTACCAATTAGCTGATTACCGTGCACAAATTTTTGTTGGTGCTGAGTATCAAGACTTAAATCCGAATATGGAAGGCACGATTGCTGGTGTTGAACTAGGCGGAGAAGAATTTTTCTATAACGTCGGCGTAGACCTAAACAAATGGGCTTACTTAATCGGATTTAACAAGCAATTTGGCAAAAACT
Organism: Shewanella sp. 10N.286.52.E4; assembly: GCF_041468785.1. Classification (NCBI taxonomy): domain Bacteria; kingdom Pseudomonadati; phylum Pseudomonadota; class Gammaproteobacteria; order Alteromonadales; family Shewanellaceae; genus Shewanella; species Shewanella sp. 10N.286.52.E4. The sequence goes on along the minus strand of NZ_JBFRJJ010000017.1, from coordinate 76,835 downwards.
ACAACCTGAGTGTGCTTTACAACAAAGGCGAAACACGTAACTCATTTACGGTTAACTTTGGCTACCACTTCTAAATATTAATTGTTCGACAAAGCACATGACGAGCTAGCCAACTAAAGGCTAGCTCAATATCACTGACTATGGCTATGTAGGCTGAAAACTCAATGAGGACTCCATCCTACATATGCGATTACAGATAGATAGCTTGAGCAATTATTATACACCCACATTCACTGACAGCGCAGCCAACAGACCTTAACAATAATCAGTAAGCCTAACTTGGCGAACTGCTGGCTACGTCAACAGCCTAGCTTATAACAGCTAGAGTATTACAGGATACAACGATGACTTTGTTCAATAAAACACTACTAGCCGTTACCATTACACTGACTTTAGCCGCTTGCGGTAGTGATAGTGATGAGACGCCAGAAACAACACCGACTCCACCACCACAACTTCAGCCGTTACCACCTGAAGAAGTCAGCCTTGAAATCGGTAACAGCATTATTACAGCAACAAAAGAATCTCACGTAGTCACTTCAAGTGACGGCGAAGAGTCTTTAGCCAGCATTGAAAGCTTTAAAGGCATTACTTACGCAACAGCAGAACGATTTGTTCACAGCGGCGTAAGCGACATGACAACTGAAGTTAATGCCACAGAGTTTGGTTTTGCTTGTCCCCAGCTTAAAACCACACAGGAACTGCAATCTGAAGATTGTTTAAGCCTTAATATTTGGCGTCCTGCAGATGTCGCAGAAGAGACATCATTACCTGTTTATGTATTTATTCATGGTGGCGATTTCGAGTCTGGTGCAGGTTCTGAACCGCTTATTCATGGCGATACCGTTGTCGCTCAAGGTACAGCTGAAGGTAACCCATTTATTGCCATTACCCTTAACTATCGTTTAGGCATGTTAGGCAGCCACTGGCTGAAAGATTCGCAGGGCGGCAACTATGGCCTTGGCGACCAAAAAACAGCCCTTAAGTGGATTAACCAAAACATCGCAGAATTCGGCGGTGATATTGAAAATGTCACCTTAATGGGTCAAGGCGCTGGCGCTATGTCTGTCGGTATTTTACAGCAAACTGACACCGAAGAGCCGATGTCAGGTGAGTACTTTACTCGCGCGATTATGCAAAGTAATCCAGCAGGTTTCGATTATCGTAGTTACGACCAAGCAGAAGATTTTGCCGATAAAATAGCAGATTATCAGGCCGAAATGCCTGAGCTTGACCAAGTTGATTTAAAAGATTTGCCACTTGATCAATTGTTAGAAGTACAAAGAAAAGCATCATCAGCGCTTTCGCGCATTGGCGACTGGACTGGATTATCTTGTGTTGACTTAGACAACTTAGTTGGCAGTGGTATTTGTTTAACCAGTAAGGTTTCAAATGAAACGACGCCATTGGCAAACTTAATGCCTTTCGCGCCTTACATTGAATATAAAAAACCGATTTTTGGTTCAACCATTAAAGGTTATCACTTAAGAACTCAGCCAGCACTTGATCACTTCACTGTGCCAACGGTTGTGGGGTCAAACACTGACGAAGCTAGCAGCACCGCTATGCTGCCAAGCTTAACGTTTTTAATTCCAACCATTATTAACTTAATGACTGAAGATGACCAAGATTTAATCGAGCAAGGCGATGTTAACCAAAACATGATTGAGTGGCTTGCAGACAAAAATAACATGGCATTAGTAGAGCAAGAAATAGCCCAACTAACTGCTGATGATATTAAAGCGCAAGTCGAGCTTGGCGATATTTTACCAAGCTCTGCATACGAGGCGATTACCAAGTTTTACTTTGGTTTAGGTAATGGTGACACCACGAATGGCTTATTAGGCTTAACTGATTTTTACCCAAACAAAGAAGGTGAAGTGTCAGGCGCGTTAGCCAACATGAAGCAGTTTAAAATGATGTTGAATGACGTGTTATTTGCAGGACCTGCACGTAAACAGGCTCGCGACAGCCAAGAGGATAATGTAGAAGCGACCTTTTACCAATTTGGTTATCACGCAAGCTTTAACGTATGGACTTACAATACCGATGGACAAGAAGGCGCTGTGGATATTGGCGATGTACTTAAGACTGTAAGCTGTATTAGCGGTGCTTGTAATGCATCAGAACTGCCATTTGTGTTTAACAAATCGTTAAAACTGGATGGTTCTTCAGTAAAAGTAAGCACTAAAGACCAAGCATTGATGGATAGAATGTCTCGTCTATGGTTCAGCGATGAGCTGTTTAACGACTACCAATACAACAGTGACAGCGTACTTGTGTTTGATGAAGATGGCGTTGAAACCTTCACCCAAGATTGGGATAGCAAACAACCAGGCGTCGACCCAGAATTACGCGGCGGTCGCCTACAAGGACTAGAAAACCTAAATCTAATATTAGGTTACATGTAAGCATTAACCAGGTGTCTACCACAACACACTAATGACATGTTAATAAGGCCAGTTCGCTGGCCTTTTCTATGACTTTTTCTTGCTAAGGTAAAATATTTTCAATGACATTATTCAAACTTAACCAGCACAATTCCATTTGGGCTTTGCTATGTGGCATCTTGCTGTTAAGCGGCTGCGCCACCCCGAACCCAAGCGTACCAGACGATTTTGAGGCCAACTTTCAAAAGCGTGATTATCAAGCTCAAGCTTATATCATCCCTAGAGCCAATGAAGCATTTGCACACCGTATTGAGTTAGTCAGGCAAGCCAAAAGTAGCATCGACATGACCTACTTTTCATGGAATGGCGATACCTTAGGACTAAGCCTGCTAAATGAAATTAGCAAGGCTGCCGATCGCGGCGTCAAAGTTAGGTTAACCTTAGATGACTTATTAGTGTTTAATGACAAATGGTTAGCTGATATTGATAAACACCCTAATGTACAAATCAGAATATTTAACCCTTTTAATTCGCGCAAAATGGGTTGGGCTGGACGCGCTTTTGATTTTCAAATTCATCAGCAGAAGCTAGATAATCGCCTGCACGAAAAATACTTTAACATTGATCATCAGTACATGATTTTAGGTGGTAGAAATATCGGTGACGAATATTTCGGTTACAGTAAAGCGGCCAACTTTTACGACCTAGATGTTTTATTTTCAGGTGACGTCATCGCGCCTTTCGCGGTCAATTACGAGCGTCAGTGGCACAGTGAACACTTAGTGCCTATTGCCGAGCTGATTCATGTTAAAAAAGACATTAACGATACCCGCTATTTTAAAAAAGCCTTCAATAAGGCAACAAAAAAGCATGCTGAAATTATTGCCGATATTGAGCACACCATCAACACAATGCCAGCAGCGCAGTGGATTGATGTCACCGTTTCCCCAGTGTTTGATTCGCTAAATAAAATGGAAAACCGTTTACCTTACTTTAGACAACGTGCTGAAATTGCAATCCAGGATGAATTGGCTAATGCCAAAGAGGCGGTTATTTCAACCCCATATATTGTGCCAACCGACGGTGATTTTTCGGTGGTATCAAAGCTTACAAAGCAAGGTGCAAAAGTACAGCTAGTCACAAACTCATCGGCATCGAACGACTCGTTATTTATACCCGCCTACTACGAAGAACACCGTAAAACCTTACTGGATATGGGCGTCGATATTTTCGAATATAAAGACACGGCTAAAAATGATGACCACTTTTATCATGGCGATACTTATTATCACAATAAAACCATCATTTTAGATAGCCGCGTGTCTTATGTCGGGTCGTCTAACTTTGATCCGCGCTCAGACTTTATCAATGTGGAGTTTGGGTTATTTGTTCACAGTGCAGCCTTTGCTGAGAAGTTGCATCATTACCTATTTGCCCAGCAATCATCTCTGTATTGGCAAGTGAGCAAAAACGCTGAAGGCGAGATTGAATGGCAGTCGCAACAAGAAGTACTAAAGTCAAACCCAAACTATGGTAGCTGGCATAAGCTACCGGATTGGTTATTCAAGAAAATGGATGGTGAGTCGGAGCTTTAATAGACGACAAAACGGGGGCCTTAGTTACCCACTAAGGACGCTTTATTATTGATGTGATTATCAATCTTTTGCTTACGACCCATTAATCTCAGTCAAACTCACACGCTTGGTTAGCTTGAATGGTTTCCGATGCGATTTGCCCCAATAGCTGTTGTGTCGACTCCTCAACTGCGATATCAGCTATATACGGCAACAAATCTGCAGACTGGCCAGTTATCACTTCATAAAACACCAAAGCAGTCAATAAGTTGCCCATCAGCGAGGCATGATTTCCATCTGTACTGTGTAACTTAAAACTTGGATCCGTCATTAAGGTCTTATTCCAAGCTAATCCCACAGGGGCAACACAGGCTTTTTGCACTGCTGCAATACTTTGATGCAGTGAGTGTACTTGCCGCCCTTCATCTGGTCTGCCTTTTTGTGGGTGTTCAGGAAATAGAATCGGCGTAATTGCCGACTCTTTCGCTGTTGCTATCCATGTTCTTGCAGCAATGATTGGATAAGATACAGTCCCTGATTGCGAGTACTTTTGAGCTTGTAAAATAATATGACTCCATGACTTTGAAGCCAAAATATCTAACCTGCGCTGCTGACTAACTGGATTATCTAAATACCCACCAGCCGCATTCACTGCAGAAACTTGTACGTTGCTATTACCTGCCAAAATCAGTTTAGTTATCAAGCTTGCCTGAGCAGAGACATGACTATTGCCAAACAGTAACACTTGATAATGTTGAACATCTCTATTATCTGGAATTGCTAGATTACTAGCAGTATTTGTCTCTGTTATTTTTGGTGGGGGAGTTTCTTGCGCAGGCTCACTCATTACAGAGTCACTTCCACAAGCTGATAAAAGTCCCGTTGTAATAATCACAGTGGCGAAACGGATAACATATTTTAAATACATAATGACTCCTTTGAGCGGCCTGATTAATGTTTGGATTAGTTAAAAATCGGCGTGTAAATTTGCTTTAGTGCTGCCGCATCATATACCGCCTCATGAGGTACATTATTCAATTCTGAAAAACGTACAGGCTTAATACATCCTTGCCATAACTTCGTCTCAGTACCATTACTCAAGGCGCTCACTGCAGGATGTGCCGTTATTTCAGTTGTCTCGTCACAACCATTGATTTGACGCCAATGGGCTAAGGTGCCATCCACTGATTGGATTTCGCCCTCGACTCTACCATTCATAGGGACATCGGTATCTCTAGGGCTATGTAAATGATGTATGGTCACTGGTGTAGAAGTTGTGCACTGTTCAAAGTCTCCGCGAAACTGGCCAGCAAGGGATACGACTGCAGAAATTTGCTCTGGGATCTCACAGGCCAATTTGTACCCCATAAATCCACCAGCAGAATAACCAAACACATACACTTTATCGCTAGTAATATTATTTTCTGCTTTCAAGCGCGTGATAAGATTCACTATAAAATCTGTATCTACAGCGCCTCCTCTTTCTGTATTTAAACTATCCCAGCCCCAAAACTCATTACTGCCCTGCGGGCTAGCTGACAGTAATTGCTGTTCTTCGGTAATGGTTTTCGCATCAAAAATCCCAGACACTTTTTGGGGTGTTCCTGGCGCACCATGTAAGAATAATGCGATACCTTTTATCTCTTCATCAGGGGTGTAAATAATCACGTCACGCTCATCAAGCCTTAAGCAGCTAGAACCCTCTAAAGGCGCTTTACTTGCACATTTAGGCGTTTCATCTGTAACCTTTGGGGCATCAACTGATTCGTTGCTATTACTTCCGCTACATCCCATGAGCAGCCCAGTTAATACCGTACAAGCTGCTAAGTTTTTATACTGTCGACTTGGCTTGTTTATTAGTTGAAAATTAATCCTTACTTGCTTTGTGCTTTTTTTCATATCATTCCCTTTAACATTTTTAAGTGCTTTGCTTTCGTTCACATAGTGTGTAGCGACCTTGCTTTCAAGCAATAAAGAGGTAAGAATGGTTTGATAATGGAATAATAATGATTAATAAAATCATAAGGATATAAATGCGATTTGCCTTTGGCGATATCATTGTTGACGTTGAACAAGTCAAAATAACCAAAAAAGGCGAGCACCTGGAATGCGAACCTAGGGTATTTGAACTGTTATTATTCTTTTGTCAGCGCCCTTTAGAAGCCATTTCTAGAGAAGAATTAGTCAACACTGTTTGGCAAGGCAGAATAGTCAGTGATGCTGCAGTCAATCGCGCTATCGGCGAGTTAAGAAAGCTCATTGAAGATACCCCCTCGTCACCACAATGGATTAAAACCGTCAGTAAAGTTGGATATCGATTTACTGTCAGCCCAACTCAGGAAGATGCAGAAACAAACAGTGAAAACACAACTGATTCATTCGCTGAAAATCCGTCTCTGCTATTAGATAATAATGGTCATAAAGAATCTCGAACAGAGACTCAAGCAATTGCTATTAATCCAAAAAGAAAAAATATAGCCGTCCTACTTTTAATTAGTATTTCGTTCCTTACTTTAACCTTAGTTGCTCTTTGGGGCACTTTTCCAATCGTTAAACAAAGTAAACCTTTGGCAAAGCATCAACTGCAAGTGATACAACGTAAACCACTAACGTCCATTACTGGCAGTGCTTTTAATCCTGCTTATCATCAAGCTAACCAGCAATTAGTTTACTTATATCGAGCAAGTAGTGATGACTATGCTCAAGTTCATCTACAAATAAACAATGGCGCCCGTTCAGCGCTAACCCAAGATAGTTTTTATTATACTGATGTCGTATTTGGCAGTGGCAATCTTGTTTACGCATCGCGATTAAATAACTTACAAGAGCGCCATTGTGAAATTATTCAAATAGATACTGTAAGTCAGCAAGTGACCTCACTTTTCAAGTGCGGCATAAATGTAGTGACACAACTCGCCTTCGATAGCCATAAACAACGATTATTGTATCAATCTCGCCCGAGTATCTCTGAGCCATACAGCATCCATGCCTGGCAAATCGATACAGGCAGAAAACAGCAAATCACTCACCCCAAACAATTCGGTAATAACCTTGGCGATTACACCTTTTCACTGTCTAGCGATAATCGATATCTTTCGGTGATTGAATATGATGCTGACAACAAGGACACGATGAAACTGATTGACCTTGGCGATAATCAGTTGCTGCAAACCCATCCATTTATTGATGATGTTTTTGGTTTAATGTGGCGCTCAGATACTGAATTACTGGCCAGTAATAGTGATGGCTTATTTATATTTGACATAACTAAGCAGCAATTAACGCCAATAGAGCATAGCGATCAATTTGCTAGATTAGCAGCAGGGAAAAATGATCAAACGATACTCACTGAGCGCAGTCAAATTAGAATGAACATCGTCAGTTATCCTATTACGGTTGAGGCCACTAGTGTTGAAGAGGCTAGTGTTGAAGAAGCTAGAGCTGATAGCGCCAGTCTCAATAATACTGTTGTTAAAACAGATACCGTCACTCCACTAACAGCAAGTTCAGGTATCAATCAAACACCAGTATTAGGTAATCAAAGCAATATTATGGCTTTTATTTCTGATCGAAGTGGTGAAAGAAATATCTATATTAAAGATGGTAAAAGTACGCTCATACAAACAGCCTTCAAAGGTGAAATAAAGCACATCAGTGCAATGGCTTGGACACATAACGATAAGTATTTGATTGCGAGTATTAACAGTCAACTGTTTCGCTACTCAATAAACGATCAACGCTGGCAAGTAATAGCTGAGAGCTTTGCTCAAGTACATCATGTTGCAGCAAGTGAAAATGCCATCTTATTTAGCGCAGAAATAGACAACAAGTGGAATATTTGGCAATTACCAATTGATGCACAAGGTAATATTAACCAAGACACAGCCTCACAGTTGACCACCAAAGGCGGTTATAGCGTTCAAGCAAATAACCAAACTCTCTACTTTAGCAAATTCAATCACCCTGGATTATTCCAATTAAACTTAAATGTAAGTACTGAGAACTTAAATGATGAAGTGGCAGAGAAGGTACTGATTGATGATTTCCCTATTGCAGCTTGGCGACATTGGCAGCTAAAGGGAGACTATATATATTACCTACTTGGCAAAGAGTATCTGTCATTAAATTTAACCAACAACGAAATAAAGCCTCTGCATCATTTTTCAGGCAGAGCACCCAGTGGCTGTAATTTAGCCGTTCAGCGCAACTTTTTGGCCTGCGATAGAATTGAATTGAGTCAAAGCAATATATGGCAATTAACGCTATCACATTAAACAAAATGCCCTCTTCTGAGGGCGTTTTGTCAATGAGTAGCTTTCGTTAGTCAGGTTATTATTGTAATGATTTTTTGATCTGAGCCGTATCTCTTTTTGACAGCTTAATATACATAATCAATGACAAGAAGATCACCACGCCACCCGCTAGCTTTTGCATTTCTACGCTTTCACCTAACATCAAGATACTCAACATTAAGGTCCAAATCGGCTCTAAAACCATAATCAGCGCGGCGGTTTCCATGTTCACAGAATACTGACCTATGGTCTGTAATAAGTAACGCAGTGATGTCGCAAACACTGTAGATAACACAAACCATATCGCCAAGTTACTGCTGACTTCAAACGGTGCTTGCTGCGTGAACGCAACATAAATACCGCCGACTAAACCTACCATAAACAGCTGTAAGCAGATTGAATCTAACGGTTTAATACGATTGCTGATCTTCTTATTTAATACAAAATGAACTGACAATAACGCTGAAGCGAATAAAAAGAACCATTGAGATTCATCCACTTCCCAGCCATTGGTTAATGTCATGAGCATCATCCCAGCAATACTCATGGGTAAGGCATACCAAAAAGCTTTGTTAGGTTTAATCTTAAATAAAATCCAGGCTGTCATCGGTGCAATAATCATGGCTAAGCTCATGATAAATGCTCCTTCCGACAAGCTTTGGGTCACTGACACCGCATGTACCCATACCAATAGTGCCAGACCTAGAAAGATCCCCACGCCACAAGCAAGTAGAATTTGTTTCGCCCGCAAACGCCATAAGCTTTTATAGCAAAATGGCAGTAACACTAGACTTGCTAGCATGAAGCGACTGGCAATAAAGGTCTCGCCTGGCATATCCATTACCACGACTTTCGAGGCAATCCAGCCAAGTGCAGCCAACAAAGTGGCGATGAATAAAAACAAGGCTCCGCGCATGTATGGCCTCTAAAGTGGAATTGATGAATATGAAAAGAAGTGACGCTGTTATAAACGATTATCGATAAAGTCACGAACATCGTTTTTGTAAACTGTGAAATCAACGAGATTTATCACGATGGATTTAAATAATTAAAATACCAAAAAAATAGCAACCAAGCGTTAGCGAGGTTGCTATTAATCTCTATTCTAGTTGATCGCAGCGGATTCAACTAGCCAATCTTTTTAGCCAATCTTTTTAGCCATGAGCTAGTTTACTGCTCACTGTACTCTGGGTAATCAGTTAAGCCTTTTTCATCTCCGCCGAATAAGGTAGCAGGATCATGGGCAACTAATGGGTAACCATTTTTAATGCGGTTCGGTAGGTCAGGGTTTGATACAAACGGACGACCAAAACCAATCATGTCAGCTAAGCCATCGTTAATCGCTTGTCCGCCCTTTGCTGCGTCATACTTACCTGCGTAAATTAACACGCCTTTGTAAGCTTCACGTACGGCTTGTCTGAATTCAAGTGGGGTTTCAGGCGCATCATCCCAATCTACTTCTGCGATGTGTAAATAAACAATGTTATGACCATTAAGCATTGCTGCAGCAGCGGTATAGGTTTCAACAGGCGTTGCATCAACAGTGCCGTTAAGTGAGGTAAATGGCGCTAAACGCACACCCACTTTATCAGCGCCAATGGCATCAACCATCGCCGTGACGACTTCACTTAAAAAGCGCAGACGGTTTTCGATTGAGCCACCATATTCATCAGTGCGATCGTTCGCTTCTGAATCAATGAACTGATTGATCAAATAACCATTTGCCGCATGTAACTCGATTCCATCAAAGCCTGCTTCAATGGCATTTAATGCAGCCTGACGATACTCGCCAATCACTTGTTCGATATCAGCTTTGGTCATTGCACGTGGCTCAACCACATCCACAAAACCCGGTGCATTGCTGCCGTCATCAATGAATACTTTTACATTTTCAGCTTTCATCGCTGATGATGAAATTGGCTGTTCACCGCCAATGTTTGCTGGATGGGTAACGCGACCTACGTGCCAAAGCTGGGCAAAGACAACTCCACCATTAGCATGCACGGCTTCAGTGGTTTTCTTCCAACCCGCAATTTGCTCAGGCGAGTAAATGCCTGGTGTCCAAGCATAGCCTTGACCCATTGCAGAAATTTGGGTGCCTTCAGCCACAATTAGACCTGCTTGTGCGCGCTGACCATAGTACTCAGCCATCATATCGTTTGCAGAGTTACCAGGCTGTGTTGCACGAGAGCGTGTCATTGGTGGCATAACAATACGGTTTTTTAGGGCGTGTTCACCTAATTGAATAGTTTGAAATAATGCATCTTTCATGGTCTTTCCTTATAACGAAAATGGGAAATCAATCGGCAATATGCCAAGGAAAACTTAATCTAATTGAATCAGTTCAATCTGGTAGTTATCTGGATCAGTAATAAAAGCAATGTGAGTTTCGCCGCCTTTAACAGGGCCTGGCTCGCGAGTGATGTTTCCGCCTAATGCTTTAATCTTGTCACACGCCGCATAAATATCGTCAACACCTAAGGCTAAATGACCAAAAGCGTTACCCATTTCATATTCATTGGTATCCCAATTATGGGTCAATTCGATAGTCGTGCCGCCTTGCTCATAACCAACAAACACTAAGGTATAGCGATAATCAGTATTTTCATGACGCTCTAACACCTTCATACCCAATACATGAGTGTAAAATTCTATTGATGTATCAAGATCAGCAACTCTGATCATCGTGTGTAGAAATTTCATAAAATACCCTTAAGTATGTGCAAATAAATGTGCTGCTATCTCTAGCGAATAAAGCTATTTTACGACTTAGTATTATAAAAATATAATCATTAAAAATTCTTAAAATCATAATTTTTTGTTATACATAAAATTAAAGTCAATCTGCGAAAAGTTTTCAACGGCACTGATATTGAGCATCTAGCTGCATTTTTAATCTGCATCGGTAAGCTACAAGTTTGGTTTTATAGCCCTCTAACGCTGTCGATGGGGCTTCCCTTCCATAAGAAAGCTAGCTGGAATCTAGATAAAGGAACTAGCAGTGTAATGGTCTACATAAAGCGTTAACTATTTTCGAATAAGTATGAAGCTTGCTCACCTATAAGAGTTAGAGCGATTTCGTTGGGGGGCAGCAAGACGCTTTATATATGAATCAGCGAGAAGAGAAATGCTGTTGTTTCCCTT
>NZ_JBFRJJ010000017.1:10850-64671 GCF_041468785.1 Shewanella sp. 10N.286.52.E4 | reverse complement strand
GAAATGCTGTTGTTTCCCTTTCGTCACTCTTTGCAAAACATGGGGACGAAGCGCCATGACCTTAATTCAAACTAAGTTTGGGAAATCACTTCCTATTAATCTCGTTTATTCAACATGACTCTGATAGAGTGCTTATTAATCAATAGCTTTGCTGTATAAAGCTTAAATAATAGGTTTATTAAATGCACATGCGCATTGCTCAGCTTTATATGCATGCAAACAAAACAGATGTTATATCTCACTGGACCACATTAACTATATGAAAATCCATAAAGGTGACATTGCAATGGATATGCTTGAAGATGCAATTGACCTATATAAAGCTAAGCGTTTTCATTCAAGCTTACACTTATCTGCCACAGCATCAGAATTACTGTCAGGATTATGTGAAATTAATAACCTTGAAAGTTCTCATGGAAATTTGAAGTTAATGCTTAAAGACTTCCATGATTCAAACCCTAAGTTTTTTTCTAAGCCTAAAGTCGCTTTAAAAAAATTTAATTATTCAAAGAATGCAATTAAACACATTGATGGTAATAATGACCAATTTGCTTATATTTCTGCTGAAATGCATTCTGAAATGTATATAAAGCAATGCCAAAAAATGTTGTGCAACTTTGGGCTGTGCTTAATAAAGCACATTTAACAATCACTTCTAATCAGAAAAATACTGTCGATAGTTTCTGTTAACGACAACTTATGTACCTAAAGGATTAGCATGCATAAAAATAATCTACTTATCATTGCAGGTTGCTTAAGTTTCTTAGCGGCTTTACTTCACATTAGCTGTATCTTTGGCGGGCCAGACTGGTATCGCTTTTTTGGTGCTGGTGAAAGAATGGCACAAATGGCAGCTGCAGGTGATTCATATCCAACGATAGTCACATTGGTTATCTCTGCCATTCTTTGTGTATGGGGGCTTTATGCATTCTCTGGTGCTGGCTTAATATGTAAACTGCCCTTATTAAAAACATGCTTAGTATTAATTACCTCGGTCTACTTAATTCGTGGGGTGGCTGGATTAATCGTCCCCTTCTTTACTTCTGATCCTGTTGTACATCAAAACTCCATCACTTTCTGGCTAGTTAGTTCCATAGTTTGCTGTTTCTATGGCACATACTATCTTTTGGGAACAAAGCGCTTGTGGCAGCAATGTTCACCAAAACCAAATCAAAGCGTTTGAAATGAATTTTTAAAAGCTTAGCTACATTTAGCTACCTACAGATTTCAGCAAGCAACAAATGGCTCCATAAGGGGCTGTATCATTCTAAAAGGAAATATAGATGAAACAACCAAAAAAAGGACTTGGAATTATTACTGTCTTATTCGGGCTACCTGCTTTATTGGCTATTGTAGCGATATTAAGCATACCTGATGTTCGAGAATCTACCACAGGCGTTTGGGGAGGACTTTCATTGAATTTAGTAACTATTAACATTCTGCTCACAGTGATAGTAAGAGGCATTGGCGGAATAATTGGTGGCATTATGCTTTATAAAGGAATGGAGAAAGGTTATTACATCTGTGGTGTCGTGTGGGGATACTTTTTACTAACTAGCTTAATCAGTTTAGTCGTAACTCTTTCAAGTGATGTGCTAGAAACATGGGGAATGTTTGCAAACATTGCAGTCGTTAAGTTGCTTGTGATGATCGTCTTTTCAACACTTATCCTTGTTTCACTTTATAAAAGCTTCAAAATTAATCCAGAAGATGACAACAAATCAAAGATCATTGAAAACATTGAAACAGCTGACGTCTAATTAAAGTCTTTTAAAAATGCCCCCTGCCGGCTCTTCCAAATCTAGCACTAATCAACCTACCAGTGTTCTCTGATAAAAACAGCTCACTGGTAGGAAATTGCGATGGTCGGTCAGCAGATTTTTAACTAAACAATGATTGTTAGTTAATCCAGCATTACGGCTTTAAAATGGATATTTACCGCGCATCAGTGGGTAATTTATACAATCCAAAGGTCAGAACAAGTCCATTCTGACTTTTGGCTATTTGAAAAAGCTTTGCAAGATAATCTAATAAAATTTTTAGTAAAATCTCTAGTAAAACCTTTAGACAAATCTCTGAAAAAGTCTAAAAAACTAATCTATCAAGTGATTAATTCAATCACTAAACGCTTCAATGTTGGCTTTACGTGTAACGGTTAAAATAAGCCACTTGCACAGGATTTTTAAGCGCTTTAGGGCGAATATTTTGCACTTCAGCAATCACCTTATCGGCTGGTATGCCATGTGCCAACATGATTAAACCGATCACTAAACCTGTACGCCCAGTGCCGCCTTTACAGTGAACGGCAATGGTGCCTTTTTGTGAGACTAGCTCAAGTATTTCATCTTTGTGCGTTTGCCACGCTGCTTCAAATACTTCATTAGGCGCTGCATCGTCAAGAATAGGTAATTGAATCCAGCGAATATCATTCTCAGCGCAGACATTCGGTAAAGACTCAGCATTATTAGCCACCATTTCTTTATCAAACATTAACGTCAGCAGCATATCAGTACCAGCTTGCTTTAAGGTAGCAACTGAATCAGTTAATGAGGCCTCTTTAGTACCAGGACAAGGGGTAAAAATCAGTTGTGCGCCATTGTCTAAGGTTAAGGCGTCAAATGGGTGTGAAGACATAAACATATTCCTAAATGATGAAGGGCAAACGTATGGGCCTATTATAATCCAAAGCTCGCATCAGTATTATGACAAAAGCCGATTTCATATTTTTACAAACACTGATACATGTTCAACCACTTATAATGCAGCAAATAAAAAAGCGAACCTTGAGGTTCGCTTTTATCGTTAATACATTGGCTGAATGTAGATTACTTAGCAGCCAACTTACGCGCTTGATGCAGCTTTTTATAGCTTTCAATCAGACGTAAATGCGGCTCAATCCCTTCAAGGTTCATGCTGGTTTTAGTTAAACCATAAAAACGCACGCTACCGTTTACACTGCCGACAACATTTTCCATCACTTCTTCCCCGAACATACGATTGAAGTTATGAAGGTAATGCTCAAGCTCAAGGTCTTCTTCTAGTTCAATTTCAAGTACGGCGTTTACCGCTTGATAGAACAAGCCACGTTCAACCGTGTTATCGTTAAACTGTAAGAAGTCACCGACCAATTCGCTGGCTTCTTCATGGGCACCCAATGCTAGGTAAATAAGGATTTTCAGCTCCATAATAGTCAGCTGTCCCCACACGGTATTTTCATCAAATACAATGCCAATCATGGTGCGAATGTCAGTGTAGTTATCTTGCTGACTTTCATCTAAACGATTCACTAAATCCACCAGCTCTTCATCCGATAATGAGTGCAGATTTAAAATATCTTCGCGGTAATCCAACGCTTTATTGGTGTTATCCCAGATTAAGTCTTCTACTGGGTACACTTCAGAAAAATCAGGTACCAACATACGACATGCTGACGCGCCTAATTGATCAAATTCAGCGGTATAAACTTCTTTGCCTAACGCTTCTAAAATGCCAAACAAGCCGTTAGCTTCTTCCTCTGAGGTGCCAGAGAAATCCCACTCGCAAAATTCGTAGTCGTGATTACTGCTAAAGAAACGCCATGAAATAACACCCGTTGAATCAATAAAGTGCTCAACAAAGTTTTCAGGCTCACTAACAGCCATGCTGTTAAACGTAGGCTTAGGGACATCGTTTAACCCTTCAAAACTGCGACCTTGTAGTAATTCAGTAAGGCTTCGTTCTAATGCGACTTCAAAGCTTGGATGCGCGCCGAATGAAGCAAATACACCGCCAGTTTTCGGGTTCATTAAGGTGACACACATGACTGGGAATTCACCACCCAGTGAGGCGTCTTTAACAACAACTGGGAAGCCTTGATCTTCTAAGCCTTTAATACCCGCAAGAATACTTGGGTATTTCTCAAGCACTGACATTGGCACATCTGGCAGGACTATTTCTTGCTCAATGATTTGACGCTTAACTGCGCGTTCAAAGATTTCTGATAAACACTGAACTTGGGCTTCTTGCAGGTTATTACCCGCGCTCATGCCGTTACTTAAGAATAAGTTTTCAATTAAGTTTGACGGGAAATACACCGTTTCGCCATCAGAATGACGAGTATAAGGGATCGTACAAATCCCACGCTCAATATTACCTGAGTTAGTATCAATCAAATGCGAGCCATGTAGCTCTTCATCTGGGTTGTAGATATCTAGCGTGTACTCATCCAAAATCCCCTTAGGCAGCGCATCATCTTCTTCAAGCTCAAACCACTTTTCATTTGGGTAATGTACGAATTCGCTATTAGCGATCTCATTGCCAAAGAACTGATCGTTATAGAAGAAGTTACAATTTAAGCGTTCAATAAATTCGCCTAACGCTGAACATAATGCACTTTCTTTGGTTGCGCCTTTACCATTGGTGAAACACATTGGCGATGCAGCATCACGGATATGTAATGACCACACGTTTGGCACTATGTTACGCCAAGATGAGATTTCAATTTTCATCCCAAGGTCGGCTAGCATGCCCGTCATGTTTTTAATGGTTTCTTCTAGGGGTAAATCTTTACCTAGAATGAAGGTGCTTTCGTCACCGTCAGGTTGACCCATTAGCATTGCATTGGCATCTGCATCGAGGTTTTCAACGGTTTCAACTTTAAATTCTGGACTGGTTTGTACAACTTTCTTCACTGTACAACGATCAATTGAGCGCAAGATCCCGGTGCGATCTTTTTCAGAAATATCATCAGGCAGTTCAACCTGAATTTGAAAGATCTGGTTATAACGATCTTCAGGGTCGACAATATTATTTTGCGACAAGCGAATATTGTCAGTAGAAATATCACGCGCCTTACAATACACCTTGATAAAGTACGCCGCACACAGCGCAGATGATGCAAGGAAATAATCAAACGGACTTGGCGCAGTGCCATCACCTTTATAGCGAATCGGCTGATCGGCCGTGACCGTAAAATCGTCAAACTTGGCTTCAAGCCTTAAGTTATCGAGAAAGTTAACTTTGATTTCCATTGAATACACCCACAACTGACTAGCAAAATATAGTTAAAACAGCGCTAACGATCGCGCTTATCTATCGAATTAGGGTGAATTATCGGTGTTTTTAGCGCATTAGTCTTGGGTTAATTAAAATAAAAATCCAACAAAGGAAAATATTAACCTTGTTAGACACTATTTAGCTTAGGGTCTGTTGATCTTTCAAGGTTGTTTTTGCAGCGAGTTGTTGGCTGTTTATACAAGGCAGAGACTTTGTAGTGTAGTTATTCTACATAATAAGTCGATAACGCAGTAAAAATGGCCAACAAACGCTGCCCAAAGGGTTCGACTAAAAGCGTTTTACTCTTTGTTGGATGAATTTTGCTTAGATGACTAGGCATCAACTCATCCGTCTCGATTAAAACGCTTTTATTTCGAACAAAACTTAACCAGCAAAGATCAACAGGCCCTATGAATTCGCTATTTTTGACAATATTTGATCTGCTTTGGCATAACTGAGGCGGGTTAATCTTTCAGTAACATGATAACTATCAAGCCCTGATATTGCAGTAGTATTAAGCGCTTCAATATCGATATAACCATCAGCTTTTACCGCTTTATCATCCACTAAAACCTGGGTCACTTCCCCGATAATTAATATCGTGTTGTTAATTTTTAGCGGCGTGATTTCTCTTACCGATAATGAAAATTTAAGCTGACTTTCTAACACAAAGGGAGCAGCGACACCGTCTAAGTAACTTTCTGTCAGACCAACAGCATCAAATTCTGAAACCTCAGTATCATATCGCGCTGAAGTTTGGTGCGCTTGTTGGTATATATCTACGCATACATGATTAAGAGTATAGACTCCTGTTTGCTCAATATTGGCTAAAGTATCCCTTGGAACAGATTGAGGGTGAGTTGCTGTTTGCGCCTGTTCTTTAACCTGAACAGCTGTGGGCCTGATGATCATGCCCAACAACGCGGGCGATGCACCAATATGAAACACTGAGCTCACTATCGACACATTGGTAACCCCTTTATTATCGATAGTGCCAACCAAATTTGCACTTTTAAACCCTGACAAACTATTAATAAAGCGCGCTCGCTGTCGTGACTCTAACTCGCCTATTGCCTTTGTGCTGAAATGTTTCATTGTCATCTGTTTAACTCACTATTTTTGATATAACTGGTTGGATTATTTTAATTTATGTGACTTATCGTCCCAATTAAAGCGCGTCTAGATTAGCTAATAACCCTTGAGCATGTTCTAGAATACGAGCCTTATCAGCCTGTGGCTTTTTAAGCCAGTTGGCATACACCATTCTTGTTCGCGGATTACCATTAAAACTGTGTTGATGTTTGTCCATAAAGTGCCAATATAAAGAATTTAGCGGGCATGCATCATCAGTATCGATTTTATTGACTTTGTAATGGCAACTTGAGCAATAGTCGCTCATTCTATTGATGTAGTTACCACTGGCAGCATAGGCTTTTGAGCCAACAATACCGCCATCAGCGAACTGGCTCATGCCTCTAGTATTAGGCATTTCAACCCATTCAATGGCATCGATATAAACACCTAAATACCAATCATCGACTTCATCAGGGTTAATGCCAGTAATTAGACAAAAATTACCCGTGACCATCAACCGCTGAATATGATGGGCATAAGCATAATCAAGGGATTGTTTGACCGCATGATGCTGGCAGTTCATTTTGGTATTAGCATCCCAAAACTATTGAGGTAAATTGCGTGTAGCATCCAAATGATTTAGTTGACCATATACAGGCATATTGGCCCAATAAATCCCCCGAACAAATTCACGCCATCCCAAAATTTGCCTAACAAAGCCTTCAATTTGCGCGAGAGAAATGGGGTTATCGCCATGCAGGCTTTGCTGATAAAAACCAATAGCGGTATCAATAACTCGCTGTGGACTGAGTATTTTGCTGTTCAACGCAAACGATAGCCTGCTGTGATATAAGCTCCATTGACGCTGTGCTAACAAGGTATCTGCTTTTGAGGTCATTGCATCTTGAAACGTTCCGAAACGAATTAAGCAATGACGGCAAAAATGCTCTAGTAATTGAATCGATTGCTGGCGTGTTACTGGCCAAAGTAAGCGAGATGACATCCGCCCTATTATTTTGATGTTATGCCGCGTTATCCTGTCGATAATCGCACTAACATCATTCTCGAAAATAAGCGGCTCAGGAATATCAGGCAAGTCATTTGATTTAAGTTTTTGGCGGTTATCCGCATCAAAATTCCATTTACCTCCCGCTGGCTCCTGCCCTTCCATTAATAAGTTAAACCGTTTCCTCATTTTGCGATAAAAGTGCTCCATCCTATGCTTTGTTGATGCTTTAAAATCATGACTTAATTCAGCATCAGACAGATAAAAATGTTCGCTTTCATAGGCCAAACTTTCAATTGCATGACTTGCACAAAAACAACGCAATTGCTCCCTTAAGCGATACTCATCTGGCAACTGATATTCAAATTGCTTGATACCATATTGAATAAATAACCTATTGAGTAACTCCACAAGATCTGAATACAAAGCATCTGAGTACAAAGCATCTGAGTACAAAGCGGTATCATCTAAGGTCAAGTGCAATACCTGATGCCCAGCTTGCCTAAGTGCTTGTGCAAATTGTTCCATGGCTGCAAAAAATGCGCAGATTTTTTGTCCGTGATGACGAGTATAGTTTGCCTCTTGCTTTAGCTCAGCGATGAGATAAACAGTGTCAGGATGTTTATCTGCAAACCAAGAATGTGAAGCATTAAGCTGATCGCCAAGAATAAGACGTAAACGTTTCGCTTTAATCATGCTTACTCCTGTTACGCTCACCAGCACATCGCTTAGAGCAATACTTCACATTAGCCCAGTCTTTGTGCCACTTTTTACGCCAGCTAAATGGTCGCAAACAGACAGGGCAAGTCTTATCAGCAAATGACGTTCTGCTCGCAGATTTTTCACGACAGGCCTTATTCATGGTGAAAGTCACGCTTATTTAACTTGCTCTTACTATGCGACTTTTTATCCACTAGAACATCTTCAATAGGCCTGTGTTTAATAAGCTTGGAATCAATAGGCTTGGAATCAATAGGCTCGCAATCAATAAGCTCGCAATCAATAGGCCAGTCATCAATATCTACTGAATCCAGATGTGTGATATCAAGGCTGCAATCATTGGGTGACGAACACCAACGAGCAATAAAGTCACCGTTTGGATCATATTGCTGAGTCTGTTTTTCGATATTGAAGTGCCGCCCTCCACGAGGATCGACGCCAACTCCTGCAATGTATTGCCAATTGCCCCAATTGGATGCCACATCATAATCAATCAGCTGTTGCTCAAAGTAGGCTGCGCCAAAACGCCAATCAACACCCAGTTCATTGACTAAACAACTGGCCACAATTTGCCTGCCTCGATTTGACATATACCCAGTGCTGTTCAGTTGCTTCATGCAGGCATTCACTAATGGATAAGGAGTGCTACCTAAACACCATTTGGTAAATCGCTCTGGAAGAAAGCTGGTTAATGGCGGCTTAGCCGCTTGGCCTTTAAAGCGATAAAGCTGAGTTCCGTGTTGCATTGCTAACCAATGAAAATACTCACGCCATAGCAATTCAAACCCTATCCAATAAGTGGAATCGTTAGCACCGTGAATTTGCTCATATTGTTTAAGCTGCGCCCATATTTGCCGTGCTGATATATTTCCCATAGCGAGGAAAGGGCTAAATTTAGTCGAGTTTTCAATGCCATCTAATTCATTACGAGTCTGTTTATATTCGCTGGGGTAAGATTTTGAAAAGTAGTGTGATACGTGCTGTTGAGCCGCTTGCTCACCACCAGAAAGCAACGCCGACTTCGTTGCTTGAAATTGGCTTAAATCGGTTAATGCTTCACTTATTAACGTTATAGACTGCGTACTAATACCATTAAATGTGTTGCAAGGCTGCTCGACTGATAGCCCTGTTTTTTCAACTTTTCGGCGAAATTGCGAGAAGCTCGTCATCGCATTTACATAAGGGGTAATTTGCTGTTGGTTGAATAATCTATTATTCCATTCTGATATTAACCGTAATTGAGGTTGTCGCTTAGCGACTTGTTGCCATATTTGCCTTTCATCCCAGCCCACTTGTTTACTGTACCCTAGGGTTTTGATGCTATTTTGCTGCACTAAATCGCTAATAACAGTAACAGGGTCGCCAATGCATAAATGCAGCGTGTGCCCTAATGATTCAAGTTGCTGCTGCAAGTCTGCTAACGATTGCAGCAAAAATGACAGCTTATGCTGTCCCATGGATTGTTGCTGGTATCGAATGGATTTGAACCAGCGTTCATCGAACACATAAGCAAACGCTACGGGTAATTCAGTTTTCCGCTGAGACTCTGATGTTAAGACATCGACAAATAACGCATTTAGCGCCAAATTATCCTGCAAGCGGAGATCTTGAGTAAATACAAATAAGGAGCGTTCTTCTGACAAAATATACCCAAAGATGATTCAAACATATCTTTGATACGAACCAGAAAGGGGAAAGGTTTACTTAGATGATTTAGGTTGGGCTTGAGACGTTTTATCTTGCTGTGAATTTGCAGATTCAAGTTCACGCTGATGATTTTCGTGATTAACCAGTAGCAAGGTTAAATACATTTTCGTCGGCAGTGATAACACCATACCAAAGGCAACACACATGGCGCTGAGGATAATGCCTTTAATGCCCATCAGCTCGACAGTATGATTAAAGTTATGCAGGTAAATACCGAGTAAGATAAGACTGATACCACAGCAAATACTGATCCTGAGCATTACAATCAGTGTTGATGCTTTTATCATCGCTGATTATTCCTCATTCTTATTCAGTATTGAACTTTGGTTATTATATTAGCTCAATTAATAATAAAACGATTAACTTTAATCAGCTGCTACTTAGCAGCTGATATGCAACGGTTGCTCTACTTACCCCAAGGGTTAGACGGGTCTTGTGATGGTGCTGGGCGATTGCCTTTAGGTTTGTTTTGCGCGTAACCGTCCTGTGCTCTTGGCTTATCTTTGCCGTACTGCTTAGGGCGATCATTATTATTACGCTTCATTTCTTCATAGTCAGCAGTGGCTTTTTCACGCATTTCTGCAATCAACTCAACGGTTAATTCTTGTGGTTTGCGAGGCACAATACCGTCAGCAAAACCACGTTCGCGAGGCTTTAATTCAAACTGAGCCGCACTACCTTTAGGCATACTTTTAAAACGATATAAATAAAAGCTTTCAACACGTTCCCTCGCCCATTCAGTTTTCTTTAAAAACTTAAGGCATGACTCCATGCTAGGATTATTGTTAAAACACTCTAAACGCAGCGCTGCGTACAAAATCTTCCAATCATAAAAGTCCACTAGCTCTGACACCATGGTTTCTGACTTTAAACCATGTAGTGGGTTATTTTGCTGTAATTCAATCATGAAAGATCCTATTAACTGCCAATTTGCTATCAATCGTTCGATTTAAATAATGCTAATAAGCATTGAGTAAGATAGCAATGATAGCAAGCAACTACCTAGCATAGCTATCATCAACCTATGTTTATCCTAAAAAGCCTCATCTCAATCAAAGTTAGCCTTTTAAGGCTATTCTACTGATTGAGCATTCCATCTACTCGCTATTTACGGTATAACGGCGCAATGAAAATCCCCAAACGAATCCAACCTCTGGTTGAAGAAGGCTTAGTCGACGACGTCCTGCGCCAATTAATGAGCGGCAAGGAAGCCAGTGTATATGTAGTGCGCTGCGGCGATGATATTCGCTGCGCAAAAGTCTACAAAGATGTTGATAAGCGCAGCTTTAAACAAGCTGTTCAATACCAAGAGGGAAGAAAGGTCCGCAATAGCCGCCGTGCCAGAGCCATGGAAAAAGGCTCTAAATTCGGCCGTGACCAGCAAGAAGAAGCTTGGCAAAATGCCGAAGTGGATGCCCTGTATAAGCTTGCCGCAGCAGGCGTTCGTGTACCTGAACCCTACGGCTGCTTTTCAGGCGTGTTGCTAATGGAGCTGGTGACCGACACTGACGGTTTTGTGGCTCCTAGATTAAACGATGTGGTGTTTTCTCATGAAGACGCTGTGCGCGATCATGCCAGTATGATCGAGTATGCCAAACTGATGCTGTGTGCGGGGTTGATCCACGGCGATCTGTCTGAATTTAATGTATTAGTTGATGACAAAGGCCCTGTGATTATCGACTTACCTCAGGCTGTCGATGCCGCTGCAAACAACAACGCTGTATGGATGTTCGCCCGAGATGTGAATAACATGACTCAGTATTACAGCCAGTTTGCACCTGAGCTTGCTAACACCCAATACGCAAAAGAGATGTGGGCACTTTTTGAAGCCGGTGAACTTACGCCAGAGTCGGTACTCACAGGCGAATTTACTGAAAGTGAACATATCGCTGATGTGGATTCAGTGCTTGAAGAAATCAATGCAGCTAAAGAGGAAGAGCAAGAAAGATTACAGCGCATTGTTGAGGCAAATGAAGAGTTTTAACTAGCTTTAGCTATTAATAATATAGCGAGGCCCTCTGATGCGTTAATAAGCAATGCCCTTATTAACGCATCCATTTAAGCTTGTTATTAAAGGTTATAAATAAACAGCTCTAAAAAGAATTCCTAACAGATAAAAATCAAAATACCAGACTGTTTCAATTGTTAATCCAAGGTTAGTGATATAGCTCAATTACTTTGCATACTTATTGGTTATTTTTTCGAGCTGATTCACATCCTTAATCAAACCAACGAACTAGCACCAGCGCTCTGCACTCTCATTAGTATTCACACTTTTTAGAAATCAGCATATGAGCACGATCGAATCAATCACCTTGGTATTGGCCTTGGTATACAGCATCAGTTTACTGTACTGGAGTAAACAAAAATGGGGCGCAGCTTTGTGTGGCGCACTGTTAATGGCAGCTCTAGTTATCAGCTTGCATTGGCCACTATTTGTCGGCCTAGGTTTATCTTTACTCTTACTACCATTATTCAATAAGTTTCAGCCAGCGCTTGCCCAAGGCGGTGTCGTTAACGGTCAACGCGTTAAAGGCAATAAAGCCAATCAATTAAAAGAAATGATCAGGCATGCCCTCGCCCTGTCGATGATGCTTGTTGGGATTCAATTTGCCATCAATGCCGCATTGTTAAAGGCTGAAATAACCCCTTGGTTAGTACGCCCTGATATTGGTGATGCCTTTTTGCCTATTGCTGGCGGTATTGAACTTAAAGCCATTTTAGGTCTAGGGCTGTGGGATCAAAATCATCCAGCAGCTGCAGTCATGCTAGTTGTGGTGTTACTGACAGGGTTATTATGCAAACGTGCATTTTGTGGCTGGGCCTGCCCGCTTGGGTTAGCGGGCGATTACTTATATAGCTTAAGAAAGCGTTTTATCAAACAGGAGCTTGCACCACCAGCCTGGTTAGACTGGATACTGCGCATGATAAAGTACTTGCTATTAGCAGCACTGGTTTTGTTAGTGTTCACTATGCCACTAGCCAGTATTCCACATTACTTAGATGGTTATTATCACAAGGTTGCCGACCTTAAGATGGCGCTGTTTTTCTTAAGTCCCACTGTAATAAGCTTAATGTGTTTTAGCCTAATTCTGGCAATAGCGGCTTGGAAGCGACAGGGCTTCTGTCGTTATATCTGTCCTTATGGCGCACTGCTTGGACTGGTTAGTTTTTTAAGCCCATTTAAAATTCGCCGCACAACTGAGCAATGCCTTATTGAAGGTAAAGGCATGAAATGTGACAAGTGCACCCGCGCATGTCCCGCTAATATTATCGTGCATACCCAAACCACCATTCGCAATGATGAGTGCCAAGCCTGCATGAACTGTATCTCAGCTTGTCCTAAAAAAGAGGCGCTACATTTTAGTACTCGATGGGGAATGGTAATGTCATATAGAGGCTTAGCAGTCCTAGTCTTAATGCTGTTATTTATGATCCCACTTTGGGCGTATGTCGGCGGATTTTGGCATAGTGAAACTCCAACAGAGATCCGAATGATGTTAATCCAACACCTCAATAGTATTGGCCACTGATTATCAAAATTAAATTGTCTAGAACAAGCTGACATAAAAAATGCCGCTAACCATTAAGTTAGCGGCATTTTATTATCAGCGGAAAAATCTAAATTGCTGTGCTTATTTACCTGCGAGTGCAGCGGCTTCAGCTTGGCTAGCTAGGTATTCATCAAAACTGCCGTGGAAGCTGACGAGTTGTTGATCTCTTACATCAATAATGTGCGTCGCCAATGATGATACAAACTCACGGTCATGACTGACGAATATTAACGTACCTTCAAACAACTTAAGTGCATTGTTCAACGCTTCAATGGCTTCCATGTCCATGTGGTTAGTCGGTTCATCCATGACTAACACGTTGATGTCTTGCATCATTAACTTGCCGTATAACAGACGGTTTTTCTCACCACCTGAACAATTTTTTGCTTTCTTGTTGGCGTCATCTTCAGTAAATAACAAACGACCTAACATACCACGTACCATAAGGTCGTTATGTTTAGGGGTACGCCACTGCGACATCCAATCAAATAGCGATAAATCATTATCAAAGTCTTTGCTGCTGTCTTGCGGGCAATAACCAATTGCAGCGTTTTCAGACCACTTAATCGTGCCGTGATTGTTCGCTAGCTCATTGACTAAACAACGCAGCAATGTGGTTTTACCCACACCGTTTTCACCGATAACCGCAAGCTTAGCGCCCGCTTCTAAAATTAAATCGCCACCAGCAAATAACGGTTCGCCATCAAAGCCATGGCCTAATTCTTCAATCACTAATGCTTGGCGATGCATTTTTTTACTTTCATCAAAACGCAATGATGGCGTCATACGGCTAGACGATTTCACTTCATCTAAACTGATTTTATCTAGTTTTTTAGCACGTGAGCTTGCTTGTTTCGCTTTAGATGCATTGGCACCAAAACGGTTAACAAAGTCTTGCAGCTCTGCCATTTCAGCACTCTTTTTAGCATTGCCTGCCAATAGCTGCTCTTGAATAAGGCCAGACGCTTCAAGGAAGTATTCGTAGTTACCCGGATAAACACGCAGCTCACCATAATCGATATCAGCCATATGAGTACAAACTGAATTCAAGAAATGTCTATCATGTGAAATGATAATCATGGTGCACTTACGCTTGTTAAGCTCGCCTGCTAACCAAGAAATGGTATGAATATCCAAGTTGTTGGTCGGTTCATCAAGTAGCAAAATATCTGGGTTTGAGAATAATGCTTGCGCCAGTAACACCCTGAGTTTCCAGCCTGGTGCAACTTGTTGCATCAAGCCAAAATGAAAGCTTTCTTCAATACCCGCTTCTAATAGAATTTCACCAGCACGAGATTCTGCGCTGTAGCCATCCATTTCAGCAAACTCACTTTCAAGATCGGCCACTTTCATGCCGTCTTCTTCGCTCATTTCAGGCAGAGAGTAAATACGATCACGCTCTTGCTTCACTTCCCACAGTTTTGCATCGCCCATGATCACAGTATCAACCACACTGTATTGCTCAAAAGCAAACTGGTCTTGGCTCAAGGTACCGACTTTTAAGCCCGGTGTAATTGAGACATTGCCAGAGCTTGGTGCTAACGCACCACTGAGGATTTTCATGAAGGTGGATTTACCACAACCATTTGCGCCGATCAGACCGTAGCGGTTGCCGTGGCCAAATTTAGCAGAAATGTTTTCAAACAATGGCTCAGCGCCAAACTGCATGGTGATGTTGTTTGTACTAATGATAACGGCAATCCTCGGGGTAAATAGTCGAATAAATGAGCTTTAAAAGCAGCGCGGCAGTATACAGAGTATGCAGTTTTTTAGATAGAGCTAATCCAACATAGATAGCTATAGATAATGATAAAGTCTAGGTCGGGGCATTATTTAATAAGCTGAATGTGATGCAAAACACGTGTTCCTATATTAGTAATGTAAAATAGCCATTCAACTGGATAGTCAACATTCCGCTAATCATTACACTAAAAAATCCACTAATCATGCACTGTCATCAACTATCGAAAGAATAAGATAGTCACCATTCTTCCCAATAAATAGAGCAAAAATAATTACTTTTGATAATAGATCTCAATCTATCTAGCCGATAGAATTTAGTGATTTTTTTATATTTATAGCAAGGAAGCGCGAATCTATGAATACTCGTATTTTCACTGGCGTTATTGCGATTTTACTACTGATTGTGACAGTCAGTAGCCTATCGGAGGAATCGATGTTGGGCCTATTCAAAAAAGCAGTAGATGTAGAAGTTTTTCCTGAAGTTTCTGGCCGATTAACGCTAAATGGCGAGCCATTAAGTAATGTGAATATAAAGCGCGGATTTAAATACTCTGGAGTCATGGAAGAAATTGAATGGGATTTTGTGAGTACTGATGAAAACGGAAAATTTGTATTTCCAGAATTAACCATGAGTTCTGATCACCCAAATAAGGCTTTCACTGAAACTCGTGTAGCTCAAGCCATTATGCTTGCTGACAATAACATCCCTGACTACGAGGATGCCTACTTGTGGTCTACCGTTTCACGCGGAATACGCCATATCTCTTATTTTTCAGAAAGACTGTCCCAACTCAATTGTGAACTGTCAAATGAAGCAATACGTCACGAAGTCATTGACGAAGAGTTTGAAGACGGAGTTGTTCGTTACACTATTTTTAGCTTATGTCGATGGCCTGAGTTAGAACAAAAAGAAATCGAAAAACGTAAAATTTACGGTGAATAAAACAGTTAATACAAGGAATGTATATGAATCAATTATCACCCAAGCTTGCATCAGAGCTTGCTTCAAGCGTATATGACTTAATCGACCAAAATTTATCGCCTATTTTTGGTACTAATTACATCGATAAAAACTTCTCATTCCAAAAGTTAGGCGTGGGAACTACTGGTGGATTTATATTTAACCGCCATTCGGGTTTCGCCGCTATGGGCGTCGGAAAGGGCCAATATCAAGGCGATGCGGTTATCGCTGTCAGAGGGACTGAGTTCAGTTCAAAAGCAGATTGGGCAACCAATGCACAAGTTGGACTTACTGCGAGTGATGCCGGTCAAATTGTGCATGCAGGCTTTAATAATGCTTTTAATTCTTTGAAACCTCAATTTGCCACCTTTTTAACTCAATGGCGAAAGAATAACCCTGGCAAAGCGATTCACTGTGTAGGACATAGCCTGGGTGGTGCAATCGCATCTCTAACGGCTGACTGGGCTGCACACTCTAATTATGCTTCAAACGTCAATTTATATACATTTGGAGCGCCAAGAGTAGGACAAACCAGCTTTGCCACAAAAAATACTAACCGTCTTCATAAAATACACCGCTGTACACACGGCGCAGATATAGTACCTAAAGTGCCTTTATGGCCTTTTATCCATGCTCCTTTTAAAGGCTCTGAGTACCGACTTGATAATAGCCAAGGGATCCGTATTAGTGCACATGGAATGGATCCAAAATCAGGGGCAAATCCTGGTTACTTGACCACTGCCAATACAGAAGACTGGGGACAGCTATCAGTTAAAGCAAATGAGTTCCTGCAACCTGTGACATTGCGTTATGAGAACCGCAATCAAGCTAGTTACAGCGATTATTGGTGTGACCGTTTAAGTGCTGCATTGATTACGACGTTAAAACGACATGGTTATTATGCGGCGGTAGCAGCGCAGGCCACAGCTTCTGGGGCACTCACTTTATATGACCTTATCGCAAAAACACTACTTAAAATTTCAGAGGCGGCAAAAACTGCAGCTGATGAAGTAAGAGGATTACTTGGTCATATGTTGGCATTTGCAGGGTCAGTTGTCACAGTAGTAACCGATTTAACTTTTATCACCATCCGCACTATATTCGAAAAAATGCTCAAGCGTTTATATGAAGGCGTGAAACAAGCGATTAAATTTGTTCACAAATAACTGGCACTTAACTTATACGCTTTAGTGAAATTGTAAATAGCTAAGCTGCAAAGGACTAGGTTCCTACACATTTAGCCGAGTTCTATTCGAAATGAAACGAACCTTTGGGTTCGTTTTATATTTCCAACAGTAACAGTCATAGATGACAGTTACCGCAAATAAAGAATCAGTAAAAAATGGATTTTAATACTTGGTTAGTTGTTGTCTCAATATGCTCATTAATTTCAATATATTACACACAGCGCTCAAATAAAGCTCAAACTCAATCTCAAGATCAAGATCAAGTCGATACTCAAGTCGAAACCCAACCCCAAAAGAACACCTTCACCATTGACAGTCTCATCTGCTTAACACCCATTTCTGTGTTCTTTTTCGATGCTCCACACTGGGATCAATTTCTGTATCTTGGCTTTATTCTAATGGTGACAATTGCCATCAACGCATACATAGACCACATTCGAGGAAATGATAAACAGCACTCAATGCAAGTATATAATTTGGTCTCAGCATTTTTTGTATATGGGCTCATTGCCTTTTTTATATACGAACCAGATACGAGTCAGCCCATAAACCAAGTGACACAACATTTATCTGACTCAAGTACAAGCCAAAGTCACCCTATTGGAGGAGCCTCTGTTTCTGAAAGACAAAGCCCTATTCAATCATCAATAAGCTTTTGGGAGATGTTCATAGGTTATTTGATAGTGCTGGGCCTAAATGCCCTCTTTACAGCTATCAATAATCCAAAATTTGATGCATTTAGCTTAGCAAGCCCTATGCTTTACTTTGTTCTGCCATTTTTAAGTGACAATTTTTGGTGGTGTTTGATTGTGAGCGCAATTTTGGCTTTTACTACCGCCCATGTCAGCATTGAAATAAAACTAAAAGAAGATAACTCAGCGCAAGCGGGCATCATGTTTGCTTCTGGATTTGCAATCATGATCGCGATCTCTTTGAGTATAATAACTTACTTTATGTTAACTCTGATGAATCGAGCGGCCAGCTAGCATCTAAGGACATAATGACCTACCAAGTATCGAATTCTAGCCTTACCGCTCTTATTTCAGCTTCAGCGCACATGTATGCCCCTTGACCTTAGCGATTAGCGATTAGCGATTAGC
The DNA here is from genome assembly GCF_041468785.1 of Shewanella sp. 10N.286.52.E4. Taxonomy (NCBI): domain Bacteria; kingdom Pseudomonadati; phylum Pseudomonadota; class Gammaproteobacteria; order Alteromonadales; family Shewanellaceae; genus Shewanella; species Shewanella sp. 10N.286.52.E4. The sequence goes on along the minus strand of NZ_JBFRJJ010000017.1, from coordinate 46,585 downwards.
CTTTAAAAATGAATTTATACTGGGTGTTAATTACCTTGAACGTTTCTATTATTGCTTTAAATAAAAGCGCATTCCCATTACAGGGAATGCGCTATAGGTTACGTAACCATTTATTATCGTTAAATAGTTAAGCCTTTGGTCGCCAAAATCAGTTTTTTAGCCGCTTTAAAGTAACGTACATATCCAGTACAACGACAGACATGCTCTCCTAAGGTATCTTCAATCACCCGTTCTACTTGGTCTTTCGCGATGGGTTTTTGTTTCAGTTTTTCAATCAATGCCACCGTTTCATTAGTAAAACCAGGGGCGCACCAGCCACATTGAAACGCAAAGTTTTTGATAAAAGCATCTTGCACAGGATGCAGCGCGATAATTTCACCCACGTTATTTTTGGTTGCATGGCCTTCAATGGTTCTAATATTCAGGTTATTAAAAAGCATGACATTTGCAATACAAGTCCGCCTAGTGCTTGAGGTGCCATCATCATTATCTACAATCACCACACAAGCATGACAAATACCTTCGCCACAGCCAAATTTAGTCCCAGTAAGGTTAAGGTACTCATGTAAAAAGTTGACCATTGGCATGCCTGGGTCTATCTCAAGTGGCCCATATTGCTTACCATTGATGGTTAAGTTTAACGTGCTCATGCATTGGCCTCCGAAATATCTTTAGCTGTAATAGGTAAATGGTAGAAACGTTTTTCAGTGGCTTGATAAATCGCCTCAACAACCGCGGGAACAATTGGGATCATCACCACTTCAGCTAAGCCTTTTGATTCATCACTTCCATCAATAGTCGGTAGGAGCGTGTAGTCAAGAGTCCACACACCATTGTCTTTGGCAAACGGGACTTTATAACGGTCAATGTTCCACTCCCCATTACCCGCGCCAGTATTATCTTGTGGTAATGCTTCATGAAGTACATGGCCTATCCCCATGGTAAGCCCACCTTCAATTTGTCCTTCAACTAATTCCCGTACATGCACTTTTCCAGGTTCTATCCATGTGTGCGTTCTAAGAATGTCAACTTCGCCAGAGACCTTGTGAACAGCAAGTTCTACCATAGTTAAACAAGGAGTGTAATAACGTACCATCGCGCTATTGAGCTTTACTTCTGGATAATTGACAGCTTGTCTTTCTTGCACCACAAAGCCCTGTTTATTTTGCTTAGCTTTTACTGCGTCACTGGCGCCGATGCCGTATTCCAATGCGATGGCATCTAGTGGGTATTCTTTTTGCTGCTGATTAAGTTCAAATTTTGCTGTTGCCCATTGCCAACGATTAAAACCATGGGTCATGACACCCGTTATCATGCCTTCGGCGTGAGCTTTCTTACATATGATAGACAGTGATAAAGGCTCAGTATCTTTAGCATGCAATTGGCCACCTTGCCAGCTCACATCGGTAATGGTGATACCGCTAGATCCTTGCTTTTCCCATATCGTTTTTGCGGCCATAAACAATGACTCTTCAAATAAAATTTTGGCTGCATATTTAGTCGAATGACTTTGAAAAAAAGCTGATTGGCTTGCTGATGATGCTGATACGACCATAGGGGTCCAACGTGGATTTTTTGCCATTTTGTCTTGATGTTCTTGGCTCATTATATACGGGCTAGCATCATCAAAAATCTCCAATGCATCAAACACTTCTATTTGTGCAATATCAAGGTTATCTGCTGCTGAGCCCAAGTATTCTGAAATTAAGCTGGCCTGAGAAGTATCAGTACCTGTACCCATTTCAACAGAGAACACTTTCACCACCACTTTTCCATCTGGCGTTACGCCAACATAGGAGGACGGAGCATTAGAGCCAGTGCCGTAATCTTTACTGACAAAACCAAAACCAACGCCCATTGATTTATCTGGATTGCCTTGGTCAAACTTGGTTTTATTGGCTTGTCTGTTTTGCCACATTTCATGTTTTTCAGCCAAATCGAGCATTTCTTGGTAGCGAATATTTTCAAGTGGCACCGAGCCTTGGGTATTTTTGTCACCATTAACCATGGCATTGACGCGGCGAAGTTTGAAAGGATCCACCTTCATTTCATCTGCTGCTTCGTTAAACATCATTTCTATAGATGCCATTGATTGCAAAGAACCGTAACCTCGCATTGAACCAGCCGTAGGCAAATATGATGGTAAACAGGTCGCCACAATATCATTTCTGGGAATGTAATAAATGCCTTGAATAGCACTCGCTCCCACCATGGCAACTGATGAGGAAAAATTCTCTCTACCACCACCATCTAAGATCATGTCTGCCACTAAACCTTTGAGTTTAAGGCTCGACTTATCAAATGCTAACTGATTAGTAAAATGGAACGGGTGGCGCTTAAGTCCTGACTGAAATTGCTCAAATCGATTATTGGCCAGTCTTACCGGAGCATCTGCAAAAATCGATGCAATCATGCCGTAATACGGAAAAATAGTATGGTCTTTACCGCCAAACCCGCCTCCAATATAAGGAGAATGAACCACAAGATTTTTAATCGATTGGGTTAATGGGCTTTCACTGAGTACCTTGCCAGCTTGAAGATAAAAATCTTGGGGGGACTGTGTCGTTATTACCACGTGTAAAGTTTGGCTTTTTTTATCGAAAAAGCCGTTGTAGGCTTCTGGCTCTAACATCATCGGTTCAATCGATTGCGTTTTGTATTGTTTATTTAATACAAACCAATCATCGTTAGATGTCATCTCTTGACGAAGAGTCTGCGCAAGATACATCCCTCGCTCGCCAATATCATCACTGTCTTTTACTGGGTTAGGCCAAAGCAATTTTTGCCCCTCATATTTAGGGAAAAATTGCCCCGAATGATATGTACTGTAGATATCATCATCTTGGGAGCCTTTAGCTGACTCTTCACGGACAATCCGCCAGCCAGCATAAGGTTGTTTTGAGGCAGCATTATAAGGCACGGTTTCTGGGCCATATTGCACAAAATGCTCATGAAATTGCAGCATCATTTTGGCTTTTAAAAACTGAGCAAAATCATTAAATAATAAAATGGCCACTTCATGGCCTAAATAATCAGGCGCGCTGCCTTTTTTAAGCAGCATATTATCACCGTAAAAAGGCGGTAACTTTAGATCATTACTCTCTAAATCTTCAGCTGTAATAATTTTGTAAGGCATCAGATCTTTAGGAATAACACTGAGGTCGAGGCCTTGATACACCTTATCGGCAATGTGAGCTCGCACAATAAAAGCATGATGCTGAGTGTCTGGCCAAGACGGGATATCTTTTGCGCGATAATCACGGCCGTAAATTTTCTCGCCAGTGATTTTTTCTATCGCATCAAATCGAAATGCAGGCTTGCCATCTTGATACCAAGTTTCAGCCAGTGAAGAAGCAACACCTTTAGCCATTGCACTTTGCTGTTGCAATAACATCGGTGCACTATAAACAGTTACCCCACCGATAACGCACTTTTTCATGAAGTCCCGTCGGGATAATTCCCACTGTTTCATACCTAACTCTCCTAAAGTTACCTGATGAGTAAATATCGTTAAGATTCATTTTCAAATAAAGAAATGAGCCTAAGAGAAGCAAATTACCTAAGTCCAAAATACCTAAGTTCAAAATACAAAACCAAGCAAAATAATGGCTCGTAAGCAAGTATAGACAGCTATTGAGCAACTGATTCAAATCTATTGTGATTTAAATTAGAGATGCACGATATACCTGGGAATAATGGTGATACTAAAGACATTGTCGACACACAAAGGAATAAGCATCAGGCTTAGCTTTGATGATAAATAGCCTAATTGATGCCATTCAATAAACGTAATAAACAACCAGTGACAGAGGGGTTAACAACAGGCGTGATTGGGAATAATAGATGGGAGTGAAAATTCAAATAAGTGGTTCATGTTAAAGAAAAAGGTCTGTACAAGTACATATATAACAACACTTAATAATCTGCTTAATCATCATATCTACCAAATATCAGTCTCAAATCGCGCTGTGCGGGCTTCAACTTCAGTACAATCGGTTAATTGCATCAATTCAGCTAGGGTAATATTAGGCGTTTGAGTAATAAGCCGTTGTAATTTTTGCGTTAAGGTTTCAAGTTTATCTTCATGGCCAATTAAACCAATATCGATTTTCTTAATCAGATAAGCAAAAGTAATTGAATCATTGATTTTAAGCGACAATCCTATGGTTTGCACATTGATAGCATCGCCTACAAGCGTCCAGTTTCTGGAGCGCCTTACTCGTTTAAGTTCACATTGATATTGAGCGCAAATGACTTTCGCTTGATTAACACTGTCCCGTCCTATTCGGTGAATAAGTGACGGTAAAGCAATGGTAATGTGTTGAACCTTCAAAATGAGATATCGCATTGATAAGAGGTAAGTCTATTTTACTGATTTAGCCCACTGATGATAGCGCTATTAACGACTTCAATGACCAAGCGAATCTTTATGCACATCGCGTATGGTATACATTGCGTATGATGCACATTGCGAATAATAAACATTCTCCAATAAGGTTTTATTTATAAAAAATGCCAGTCGATGAACATCGACTGGCATTTTGCTGCCACAGTGACAGATTTGAACGGTGATAGTGGAGAGTCTATTTATTCAAATCGCACTGATTCATTAAAGCGTCAGTAACTGAATTACTTAAGCTCTACTGGCCACTCTTTTTCTACACGCTTTTCAATGAATAGCTCTTTTGACGCTTTCATTGCTTCAAGGTCTAAACCAACAAGAGGCTGAACTTTCGCTTTAGTATCGTATTTAGTTGCGTCGTACTTGTATTCTGGTGCGTACTTTTTCAGTAATGCATCAGCTTCAGTAATTGCAGCATCTAAAATATCGTTAGATTTCTCTAACAAACGGATGGCTTCTGCAGGGTTATGAGCATGGATACCATGTGAAGCTGTTGCACTATCCCAGAACCACTGTGCATTTCTCACTTTGGTCAGTAAGCTGTTCATTTCGCCAGATAGTACTGATTTAGTTTTCAATGCGGCTTCGTAGTTACCTTTCGCCACAGCAATGCCTTTACCAGCGTCTAAACCTTCGATGCCATTCGCAGCCCAGATTGCTTGCGCTTTAAAGTGCACTTCAGTCAAACGTGGATCTGTGCCGTCAGCTTCAAAACGTAGCTTATTGATTTCAGCTTTACGCTCATCAAGGATTTCTTTGAAGTCTTCTGCTTCATGACAGCTTTGGCAGCTTGATGGTAATGTTTCAGCTTCAAACGTCACTTTATGATTAGAGTACTTGCCGCCCTTTTCATTTTCAGCTTTAGGCATATGACAAGTTGTACAACCAAACTCTAAATGGCTATCCATTGCATGCTCAGTACGATCAAGCATGTTTTCAAATTCTGGGTGTTGCGCTTTAATCATTGGTGCACCAGAAACAGCATTGGTCCAATCTTTAAAGCCACGCTTATCAAAGTAAGCCAGTTGTGCTTCAGCAGCAAAACCTTCATATAAACCGTCAGTTCCTTTGTAGCCTACAAACTCTTTATAGTCTGTATTAACACCAGGTACCCAGTAATCCATTGGGTATTTAACTTTTTTCTCATCGGTACCGTCGAAGTAGTATTCAACGTGACACTGAGCACATGTCTGACTGGCCTGCATTGTGGCGTCTTGTTTATCGAAGTCTTTACCAATCGATTTCATAGCGCGGTCGGTGTATGGACGACTTAAACGAATCTCTTCTTTGCCTAATTCATGACAATCAGCACAACCGATGGTGTTAGACATCTCGTGGCCCCAAGTTGACCATACATTGTCTGAAAACTTGCCTTCGCCGACTTCGTCATACATGCGAGCGACATCAGGTGTTTTACAAGACCAACAGCTTGCCGCCATTGCTTCACCAACCATCTTACCGTCATGGCCTACCATTGGGTGACCAACGCGTAATGTTTTAACGATATCAGTTAATGCAAAGTGATGACCACGAGCACGATTGTAGTCTTTAGCGAAACCATAACCTGCCCAGGCGCTGACTAAGTTAGGGTTGCTTGCTAATAGATCATCTAATTCACCTGAAGCTGGTGTAGTTTCTTCAGTTTCGGCCCAAGTTTTATATTGCTCAGGGAAAGTTTTTTGCCAATTTTCACTTTTATATAAATCGACTTCGCCCGCCACACTGTAACCGGTAAAAGCAGTTGTTAGCATTACTGCAACTGCTATTTTTCTTAATTTCATCATCATTCCTCAATGGGATTATTATTATTTATAATTTGATAAATACATCTGTTCATCTCACTTACCAAATACATCAATCAAACTTTCAAAATTAAAAAATCTAATTAATTTAAAACAATTAATATCACAACAAGTTAATCACGACAGGGCTTTACAGTATTAATGTGACCATAACCAAAGCAAAGCTAATTACTTGTCACACTTCAAATTTTCACCCACAAAAGACATACCTCCTAAGGGGTATTAAATTGATTTTATTTAGATGAAATAGCGCATTAATCCATCTAAATAAAGCAGGAATATTTATACAACTAGCCACAAAAAACACATTAAGTTAAAAAAACACATGTATACAGATAGTTAGGTTGACATCAACATTAATAAAAAACATTAATACTAACCTTAATTTAATAACAACCAGCATCGAGCAAGCTCACACTTATCTAAAAAACCAAATAAACATCAAATCAAACCCTTATTTACACTTCTATTTTTCAGTACAAAATCTATTACCTACAAGGTAAAACTTAAAACAACATTAATTTACACTTAATTTGTTAAACATCACAATAAACTTATAAAAACAAATACACTCACAAACAAGAAATAACTAAATTAGACATAGCAATATTATTATTAAAATAAAAACCTGAAGAATAAATATATAAACACATTCACACGAAAAAACTAATTAAACAGAAGGTAATTAAACAGAAGATAATCAAACATAAACTAATTTAGAATACATTAAATCAAAAGGTGCCTATATACGCTAGTAATCAAAGTTAGTAATCAAAGTTAGTAATAAAAATTAGTAATAAAAATTAATCCCACAAACTTTAAAAATCATATCATTGGCTATTAAGCCTATTTTACATTAGCTATAAGCTCAACCTCATCATTTGTATTAATTATTCTGAAAATAGAAATTCATTAAACGCTCTTCAACTGATTATATGAGTTACAACCTCATTGCCTGTGCCCATGCTATCGACTTATGCCATACAGCCATCACTTAGAGAGACGACCAACAAAGCCATCGGGATAGATTACCAATATAATCAGCAAGATAGACAACCAACAAATCAGCAAGACAAATTACCAAACAACAATACACTTTGCGTAAGTCAGCTTAGAAAAATTTTCAAGGTTCCTGTTAACCCCCTCCTGTAAATAAATCAAAAATTTAAACAAATAAGATTCGACAGACAAATTATTTAACAAATATTTACGCTGAGGTACAAGGATGGGCATTAATTAATGAAGCTAGATTTAATGAAATGCTAATCTATCGTTGAATTACGGAATAACGACTTGCTGAACTTTCAATTTAACAACACTTTACTCTGCTTTGAGGAGATACAATGTTTGATGTAATGCTTTCTATTTGGCATCAAGATTTTGATGTCTTATTGGAAACAGTCACAATCTATCACCTAATGTTGATATTAGCGCTCATTTTGTTTCTTGAATCTAGCTTTGTCTTTTTACCTCTTCCCGGTGATGGACTCGTGTTATTTGTAGGTAGCTTAGTGGGTTTAGGCGTTGTAGAACTTCAGCATGCCTTTCTATTATTAACCTTTAGTGCCGGGTTAGGATCTTGCATCGCCTATATTCAAGGAAGGTGGCTGTCTCATCACCCCATTGTGACTAAAATTGAAAACGGTCTGCCAGACAATACACTACAAAGAGCGTCTAACTTATTAGAAAAGTACGGCTTTTTAGCCCTGTTTATCTCGCGCTTTATCCCGTTTGTTAGAGTGTTAACGCCTATGCTGATGGGTATTAGAGAGCTTGGTGTTAAACGCACAGTGTTGATGAGTTTTACCAGCGCAATGATCTGGAGCGCGGTGCTGTTATTTATAGGTCAATGGGTGATGAATAACCCGATGCTGAGTAATCATCAGGAAACATTAAATAAAGCCTTTTTAGTCGTAAGCTTAAGTTTAATGCTCTCTGCAACGATTGCGATGTTGTTTCGGTTTTCTAGAAAATCAAAACAACAAAGTGCAAAGCAGCAGTCACCACGCTAAATATCAGAGTTTTAGTTAGAGTTTTTAGCTTAAGCACTAAAACTCTGACTAAAATACCTACCGATATAATTCAATGACTTACTTGTAAAACAAGCTTTTAGCTCTGTCTGATGCCAATCTTAACCTTCTAGTACATCAATTAGTTTGCCAATAATGTCGATCTACAATTTCTGGTCAAATAAGTCCTAAATACTCAAGTAAAACAAGCCCTTCATTAGCATTAATAATGAGACTTTCATCACACTTAGTTGTTGATTGTGCTAAGCTAAATTCGATAACAATACACTTATGTCACTCAATCCCAATGAATTTACCTTTCATTGACTGAATCGTTGTCACTAACGAGATAATGTTTGTTAGCCCTAAGGCAAGAATCCCTTATATGCAGGAGGCATAATGCAAGATTACGTAGATCAAATCGATATCAATCAATACCTACCATTAATTATAGATGTTGGCATCAATGTACTACTCGCCGCATTAATACTGATCGTTGGCCTTTATATCGCGAATAAAGCCAGTGCAATCATTAATAAAATTGGTGAAAAGTACGATAAGCTCGACAATACTTTATTCCGTTTTTTAGGCAGTGTTGCTAAATACATCATTCTCGCGTTTGTTGCGATTGCGGTATTAAATCGCTTTGGTGTGCAAACCGCTTCAATCGTTGCCTTGTTGGGTGCTGCTGGTTTAGCGGTTGGTTTAGCGTTACAAGGAACATTATCTAACCTTGCTGCTGGTGTAATGCTATTGCTATTCCGTCCTTATAAAGTCGGTGATTTTATTAGTGCAGCGGATCGTTTTGGTAATGTGCAAGAGATTGACCTATTCACTACCATTCTAAGAACTTTCGATAATCAGCATATTATTGTACCGAACAGCCAAATTTGGGGCGCTCAAATCGTCAATCACTCATTCCATGATATTCGCGGTGTGGATATGCACTTTGGTGTGGCTTACAAAGAAAACACCGATGAAGTAAGAAAAGTGATTGATGCTGTACTTGCCGCTCATCCGCATATTTTGAAAGATCCGGCACCATTTGTAGAAGTTGAAACCTTAAATGACAGCTCAGTGGACTTCTTAGTCCGTCCATTCTGTCATGGCGAGCATTACTTCGACATCCTGTATTCAATCCCTGAGCAAATCAAGAAAGCACTGGATGAAGCAGGTATTGAAATTCCTTTCCCACACAGAAAACTGATCATCGAAAAAGAGTAACAATCTTGGGATTTTGATGAAAACAGCGAGCAAGTGCCTTTGGCCTTGCTCGTTTTACCTTTAGCAATACTAAATCACACGTCATTAATATCAAATAGCGACTCAACTCCAATTCCATCTCTTCAGACATACTAGTCGAGTTTAGTGCTATTTTAGCGTTATAATCGCTGCGCAAAATACCAGATAACGATTTAACCCATTTTTTAAAGAAGCAGAATTAACCCCATGACGCCAGAACGTTTAGCCCGCATCAACGAAATGCTTGATAATCGCCAAGTCGACCTCACGGTTTGTCTCGATAAAGTCCATAAAACCAATAATATTGCTGCGACAGTACGTACTGCCGATAGTGTTGGTATTCATCAAGTTCATGCGGTTATGCCTGAAGAAACCCTATGGGTATCAGGTAATACCTCATCAGGAAGTCACCGCTGGGTTAACACTATAAAGCATCAAACATTTACTGAAGCTCACGAACAATTTAAAGCTAAGGGAATGCAAATTCTTGCGACGACTTTTTCTGATACTGCGGTAGATTTTCGTGAAGTGGATTACACCAAACCCACAGTGATTGTGCTCGGTAATGAACGTGATGGTGTCAGTCCTGAAGCTATTGCAGCTGCCGATCAACACATTATTATTCCGATGGTGGGCATGGTGCAATCATTGAATGTTTCGGTTGCTGGCGCATTAATCATGTACGAAGCACAAAGACAACGTGAACAAGCCGGTATGTATAACAACAGACAACTTGATCACCAATACTGCCAAACTAAGTTGTTTGAACAAGGCCATCCTATTTACGCCAAAGCTTGCCGTAGAAAACAAATCCCTTATCCAGCTATCGATGAGAACGGCCAAATTGAAGCTGATAGTGAATGGTGGGATCGCATGCGAGCGCCCGATCCTGATGCACAATCTGAAAAGGCATGAGTTAGCAGGCTTAAGTTAAACTGGTATAAGTTAAACAAGCTTGCGCATCAAGAGATATCGCACTGAAAAGCCCGCTTGCCTCCCACTGTAAAACAATAAAGCGAACCCAAGGGTTCGCTTATTCAATCATCACTATCTATACCACTAATACTGATTAGCGATGAATCAACTTCGAAGTATCTTCAATAATATTCAGTGCCTGATCGATCTGTGTATTTGTCACATATGGCGCAGGGCCAAACCTTAGTTGGTTACCTCGACTATCACAAAGCAAGTGACTCTCGCCTAACTGTTTAACCCAATCACCAGCTTTGCCTGTAGTCAAAGATAAAAATCCACCATTGGCTTGCACATCATGAGACGGTAATCTCAGACCTAATTTGTCTTCACCTATCGCTGCAATACCTTGCCATAAACGTTTAATTTGAGCTTGATTAATCTCTCTTAAAACTTGGTCAGTTAACTGCTTCTGTTTAAAAAAATCAAACACAGCAACGGCGCGATAATGGCTGACAGGATCATATGTCGAACCAGCAAAAGCAGATTGCCCCAAACCATACCCCACTTTACCAGGTGCTTGGTCTAACACATCGAACTCAGCGTACCACCCTGTAATAATTGGACTGCCTTGATAACTAGCAGGGATCCGCATCATGCAATTACCTTCACCCGCTTGGCAGTATTTGTAACCACCACCGACCACAAATGCTGATTCAATCTGCCAGTGTTGTAAATTAAATGGCACCACATTTAATGCATGATAGGCATCCACTAGGCAAGGCACGTTTAATGATTCAGCCGCTTTAGCGACTAAACCAACGTCATAGAAAATCTCACTGGTGTTAAAGAAAACTGCCGATAACATCACTGCATCGGTATCAGCATCTATCTTATCAATCACTCTTTGCGCTAACGTCTCACTTGGATGAACAGGCACGATTTCAATGGTACAATTAAGCTCTTGTAAACGTTGTAGTTGGCGTCTTAAAGAATGAAACTCTCCATCTGTGGTGACGATTTTTAACGGTCTATTTTGCTTGGTTTTAACGTAGTTAAGATCCGATAAAAACCGTAAAATCAGTTCATGAGTTGATGAGCCTAAGGCTATTTGGCCATCTGGCTCCCCCATCAAGCTGCGATAAAAATCTCTGACGCTGTCAGCTTTCGCTAATGCTATGCCCCACTTATCATCTATGTGTTTTGCCGCATCGTCATAGCACTCTAACATGCCTTGTTTGGCCACATCTGGCCACGCTTGATGTGAATGACCAGACAGTAAAATACGCTTAGCTACATTAAATGCACAATAATGAGCTTGTAGGTTTTCGGCTAAATGCGTTGTCATAACGTTAATCTCTTAAATCAAATAATGGGCGAAGAAGTTGGCCACTTCCTATCAGTGCTATAAGTGAGTGCGTAGCTCAAACAACTCAGGGAAAAAACTGATATCCAATGACTTTTTCAAGAACTCAACTCCTGAAGAACCACCAGTTCCGGCTTTGTTACCAATAATTCGCTGTACTGTGTACATATGTTTAAAGCGCCATTGCTGAAAACTATCTTCAATATCCACCAGCTTTTCAGCTAACTCGTATAGTTCAAAATGCTCATCTGCATCTTGGTAAACATTAATCCATGCTTGTAGAACAGCTTGATGACTTTGATAAGGTTGGCTGACATCTCTAGCTAGCACTGACTCATCATCAATTAGGCCTTTCTGATGTAATACCTTAATGCTGACATCGTATAAGCTCGGTGCGTGTAACAGCTGATTTAACTCGATGTAAACTGCTGGATTAGCTTTATGAACCTCCAGTAAATCAGCATTTTTATTACCTAGTAAAAACTCAATTTTACGATAACCGTAAGACTGAAAACCCGATGAGTGGCCTAATGCATCACGAAATTTAAGGTAATCAACTGGGGTTAATGTGGCGAGAATATTCCATGATTGAGTGAGTTGATTCAGAATTTGTTTAACCCGAGAAATCACTTTAAAGGCATGACCAAAATCGCCAGACTTAATGTTATCAATCGCACACGTTAGCTCGTGTCCAGCCAGTTTTAACCAAAGCTCACTGGCTTGATGGATAACAATAAATAGCATTTCATCATGTTCTTCAGATAGTGGTTGCTGCGCCGATAAAATCTTCTCAAGATTCAGGTAATCGCCATAGGACATATCATCTTTAAAATCTCGATGAATGCCTTCCTCAAGCTCTCTATAATTAGCTTTGGTCTCATTATTTTTATTGTTATCAGTCTGCTTTGCAGACTTATGACCAAGTGGGCAGCCCATGAACAAACTCCTTTTGTGACCTAATTCGGTTAAAATATGCGAGTTTTTAATCAATATTAATTGATTAAAACACCAACTAAACAACCTATCACGTCAATGAATGCCTGACTAACACTGCGAATACTTAAGCGTCAGTTTTAATTTACATTTTAATTGACGATAGGAATTAAACTCTGCGAATAAGAAATAATCCGTTGTAATAAGCCAACTTTGACACTCGTTTTTAGTGTTTATGCTGTAGCAGCGATTCCCCTTGTTTACCCTTTTCTCTTATGTCACCTAGGCCGTGTTGACCTTTGCTAATTAAATTTCGTTCGAGATAAAAACGGATTAAATGCGGCGAGTGAATTGCAGCCTTGCAATCTAAACACTCTTTATTCGCAAAAAATCCCTCAATAATGCCGAATCCGTTTTTAGCCAATCCTTGAAGGCTGCGTTTGTTGTCCATTTTTACGACGTTATCGGCTTTTTATGTAGCTTAACGACACCAGATTTTTCTAAATGAGCAATAATTTGCTGCAATACAACCTTGAAATATCAACATGCCCTAGCAGTAACCACACTTTTAGTTATTCCGTTCAAACCAAGTTGTATAAATCATGATAACCATTGCCCAATCATCCATTTCTAAACCGATATCACTCTTAGCTATGCCCCTGCATAGGCGCTAATGTAAATTTAAAAATAAATTAAAAAATGAAAAAATATTTTTTATACCGTTAAATCATAAGTTTAATAACACTTATCATTTTATCTCTCCAAGCTTTGAGCCTAGCCCCAGTGAAATAAATAACGCATCACACTGAATATAAAATCATACCCGCGACCTCAGATAGCAACAAAGCCACCTTTATAAGAATATTTATTCATGTTAATGCGTGACTTACCAAGCTCAATTTACAAAAGAATATTTATTTACATTTATTTTACAAATATAACAACTAAAGATAGATTGATCGCAACAGGGCATCAAAATAGATTTTTGCGCTGTAAAAATAATAAAAAACAATTTTTTACTCTGAATAACATGGAAATAGTTATGACTAAAAACAAAGTAACAACTGTACTAGGAGTGTCAGTACTGGCACTTTCAATCTCTAACAGTATCAACGCTGCACCCTCTTTCACACCAAACTTGCATAGTAATGCAATACAACTAGACCAACAGGACCCACTCCCAAAACGCTATATAGTAAAATTCAAGAATGCCAATGCTGCATCAGCAGGGTTTTCTACAGCGACTGCTGATGCGATTGACGATGCGCAATATGAGCCAAGAAGCAATGAAGTATTTTCACATTTTCGTGCAATGAATAGCGTTGCAGCAAAAGAAATGAAACGTATTGGCCGCAGTAATAGCTATAGCGTAAAGCTCGATAGCAAAAATTTACAAGCATTAAGATACCGAGCTGATGTTGATTACGTTGAAGAAGATGTCCAACGTCGATTATTAAATGAAACCACGCCTTGGGGGCAGACCTATGTTGGCGCAACTTCAGTCAGTGATAGTCAAGCTGGCAACCGTACCATTTGTATTATTGATTCGGGTTATGATTTAGGACACAACGATCTGAATGCCAACAACGTAACAGGCACAAATAACTCAGGTACCAATAACTGGTATGAACCAGGTGCCGGCAATGCCCATGGTACTCATGTTGCTGGTACTATCGCCGCTATCGCCAATAACGAAGGCGTTGTGGGTGTAATGCCCAATCAAAACGCCAATATTCATGTTATTAAAGTATTCAATGCTTCTGGCTGGGGCTACTCTTCAGATCTTGTCGCCGCAGTGGACACTTGTGTCAACAATAATGCCGATGTCGTCACTATGAGTTTAGGAGGTTCGGGTTCAAGTAACACTGAAAGAAATGCCCTCGCTGCCCATGAAAATAACGGTGTGTTATTGATTGCCGCTGCCGGTAATGATGGTAACAGTACCCTCAGTTACCCAGCATCATACGATTCAGTTATGTCTGTTGCCGCTGTGGATAGCAATAAAGACCACGCAGCGTTTTCACAATACACAGCGCAAGTGGAAATTTCAGGTCCAGGTGAAGCAATACTATCAACCGTCACCCGCGGAGAAGGCCGTTTAGCGGATATCACTATTAATGGCCAGTCATATTTTGATAATGGTATTGTGCCCCATAATCGCTACGTGTTGTCAGGTTCAAGCCATGTCAGCACACCATTTATCGGCACAGCTACTGGTGCATTAGCAGAATGTTCGGTCAATGGTAGTAGCTTTAACTGTGGCAACATGAACAATAAAATTTGTTTAGTAGAGCGTGTTGGTAACCAAGGTAGTACCTACCCAGATATTGACGCTGTTAAAGCTTGTGAGGCAGCTGGTGCAAGCGCATCGATTGTCTACAGTAATACCGACTTACCAGGGCTTCAAAATCCTTTCTTGGTAGACAGTAATAACGAAGCGCCTATTGTATCAGTGTCAGTTGACCGCGCTACGGGGCTAGCATTACGTAATCAAATCGGCTCTTCTGTTACTGTAACCAATACCGATAATGAAGATTACGAATATTACAATGGCACCTCGATGGCGACCCCCCATGTTTCGGGTGTAGCTACTTTAATATGGAGTCATCATCCAGAATGTAATGCAGCTCAAATTCGCGCAGCACTTAATGCAACCGCTGAGGATTTAACAATAGCTGGGCGCGATAACCAAACTGGTTATGGTTTAGTTGATGCGCAGGCAGCCAAAACTTACCTAGATGCATCTTGTACTGGGCCTACTGATCCGGGCACAGGTGTTGGTGATGACGAATTGGTCAATGGTGTTGCTAAGGCTAATTTGAGTGGCGGCACTAACGACGAGCTTTTCTTCTCAATTGATGTGCCTGCTGGCGCAACAGATTTAAGCTTTACTATGAGTGGTGGCAGCGGCGATGCCGATTTGTATGTTCTATATGGCGCAGCCCCAACCACTAGCAGTTATGACTGTCGCCCTTGGAAAGGCGGTAATGCAGAATCTTGCCCGATAGCAACGGCACAAACTGGTATTTACCATGTGATGGTACGTGGTTACAGCGCATTTAGTGGCGTGAGTTTAGTCGCTAATTACACTGAAGCATCTGGTGGTGGTACAGGCGGTGGCACTGGTGGCGCTGCGACCTATGCAAATAATAACAGCTACAGTATTCCTGATAACAGCGCTGCCGGTGTAAGCAGCACATTATCTGCTGCGCGTACTGGCGATTCTGGTGAAATTACTGTGAGTGTTAATATTAGTCATACATACATTGGCGATTTAAAAGTTGAGCTATCTAGCCCAACAGGACAAATTGCGGTGTTGCATGATAATAGTGGCGGCAGTGCAAACGATATTGTTAAAACCTATACCGTTGATATGACTGGCGTTGAGTCTGCTGGAGACTGGACACTAAAAGCGGTAGACAGCGCAAGACGAGATACAGGAACCATCAATGCTTGGGAACTCTCGTTTCAATAATTCATGATTAACGATAATCACTGAGTTTAATGGTTAATGCTAATGATTAGCCTTATGTCTGCCAGTTCCCCCCTGGCAGGCATTTTTTATTCCTCTGTAAACATCTCGCGAATAACAGACAAAGATTGAATAATGCTAATAAAGTATTTAGGATCGTTTTATCGATACTCAATCAAGAATTAACCCCATGACCACCGAGCTTTACTTTATCTACGACTCACATTGTCCTTGGAGCTATGCGGCAACGCCAATAGCAAATGCATTACAAGAAGCCTACCCAAAGATGCAGGTACATCTATTACATGCTGCCCATTACATGGGTAAAGACAGCGCGGGCGAAGAACAAATGGAAGCGGCAGAAAGAGCCAGTGGACTGAAGTTTGGTCGTGATTATATCCGCTATGCAAACAGCCCTAAAAGCTCAATCAAGACCGCCAACTTAATGGGTTGGATGCAAAGCAAGCAAGCTGACAAACAGCTACCAGTGCTAAATGCCCTGCAAAGAGCACACTTTATTGAAGGCAATCCATTAAATACTAAGCATGATTTCATGGACATTGTAGAGAAATTTAAATTGTCTCCATCTAACAAAATATTCAGAGATGAGCTGAATATGGATGCAGAGTACGTGCTAGAAAGCATCGAAGAAATTCAGCAAATGATCGGTACTAAAAACTTCCCTGCAATGGTGATGACCGTAGGCGACAACGCAATTTTTATCGACCATTCAAAATACATCAGTAGCCCACATGCGGTAGTAGATGCCGTTGAGCAAGAAATCGCTGCTTTTAAATAGCCGTTGTTAAACTGATTTGATAATAATGCTCTTTTTCAAGGCATTTGCTGAAAGTACTTGTTGATAGCTAAATAAAACACGGTTAACGACCGTGTTTTATTATGGCTAAAACTGGTGTGATAAGAGATTGATAACAAGGTAATAAGAGTGTGCTAGCCACCAGGTTTACACCCACCCAGTAACTCCTTTTCTGTAATATCCCATGACTAAGCAGCGCTTCTGTTACAATAGCGCGCATAATTTTCGATATGTACTCATTTGGGATCCATGAAAGAATTTATCATCATTGGCGCAGGCCAGTCTGGCTTGTCTATGGCTTATAACTTATCCAACAATAATAAAGATTACTTAGTACTAGATGCCAATGAACATATCGGCGCTCCTTGGCTTAAAAGATGGGACTCGTTAACCTTATTCACTCCTACTGAGTACAACCATCTTCCTGGGATGAAGTTTCCCTTTCCTAAGGGCTATTACCCTAATAAATATGAAGTGGCCGAATACCTTAAAAGCTATGTCGAGCAATTTAAGATACCAATTGAGTTCAATCAAAAAGTCACATCAGTTAAAAAAGTGAACGGCATTTTCGAAGTCATTACAGGTTCAAGCCATTACCAAGCTAAGCAAGTAATCGTAGCCACAGGTCCGTTCCATACCCCTTATACCCCACCATGTCATCTTGATATTGCCGATAATGTCACCCAGTTGCACAGTGAAAACTATAAGAACCCATCACAACTGCAGGATGGTGATTGCTTAGTCGTAGGTGCGGGAGATTCTGGGGTGCAGATTTTATCTGAAATAGCTGAGACAGGCCGCACAGTGCACTTTTCTGGCACCGATAAAATTGCCGCTATTCCACAAACATTCTTAGGTAAAACACTCTGGTGGTGGTTCAGTAAAATCGGCTTTTTGTCTGTGTCTCGTTATAGCAAAGTCGGCAAATGGCTCAGTAAAGGCGTGCAGCCTGTTATTGGTACTGACGTTAAATCCCTGCTTGCTAAAGATAATGTGATTCATATGGGCAGAACCTTGTCGGCAGATGAGTCTCATATCACCTTCCAAAAAGGCAGTGTCAGTAGTATTAAAAATATTATTTGGGCGACGGGCTTTAAACCTAACTTTTTTTGGATTGATGGGATTTCATTTGATGAAATGAACTACCCGAGCAATTATCGTGGCGTCAGTAGTGATGTTGAAGGACTTTATTTTATTGGCTTACCTTGGCTATACACACGGGGCTCTGCCACCCTCGGCGGTGTTTACAAAGATGCTGAATATTTGATGACGCATATTTTAGATGTCAAAGCCGCTTAATCGTCACGGTTATTTTTCATAGTTAATTATCATGGTTAGCAGCTGCCCTCATCAATAAACAAAAAACACGGCAATTGCCGTGTTTTTGATTATTAAATACTTTGATTCACCTGTGGGCAGAGTTTGAAAGCCGCTTAAAAGCCACTAACGAACCTTAAAGTTCCTTTGGGTATTTTTAACCATCAACATGATAATTAAGGCGGTTAGTGCACCACCGACATGGGCAAAATGAGCAATATTACCGATAGAATACTTTGTCACGCCAAAGAATAAATCACCTAAAATAATCAATGGAACAAAGTACTTAGCACTAATCGGTACCGGCAAGAATATCAGTGATAATTTCGCATTTGGATATTGCATTGCAAAAGCCACTAACACTCCATAAATAGCTCCTGACGCCCCTACTGCTGGGGTATGATAAATGGCCATTAGCTCGATTAACCGATCTTTACCGAGTGCTGTAATCAAATTTTGATCCGCCATGCCCTGAGATAAAATCGCGTCGATATGTGAGCTGCCATAACCCAGCGCCATGATCTCATTAATAATCATGTTGAACTGATAATAATTAGCAAGGGTGTATATCACCGCTGCGCCTATTCCAGTAGCAAAATAAAACAATAAGAACTTAGGTGTTTGCCAAGTTTGCTCTAACGGTGTGCCAAAAGACCACAATGCAAACATATTAAACAGAATATGAGCAATGCTGCCGTGCATGAACATATGCGTAAAAGGCTGCCAAATCTGAAATTGATCGTTAAGTGGAAAGTACAACGCCAGCGACTGTAATTCGGTCACATTTACGAACTCACTTAAGATAAAAATAACCGCATTGATCGCCATTAAATAAATAATGGATTGATTTCTCGCAGGCATAAATAAGCTCCTAATAAACTCTAATAAACTCTAATAAACTCTAATAAACTCTAATAATCCATTATTTAGATAAACTGCCTGAACGGCCAATAGCCAGTAATAACTTACCAACAAGAAAACTACCAATGGCAGTGATTCCTGTGCCCAGTATAGAAATGCCCTCATATAAAGGAGGTACGTTACTGCTCAATAGCATACAACCGCCTAAGAAAATCGCGCCACTTAACACCCCAAAAACTAAGCGATTGATAATGGTATCAAGGTTGCGATGATTGAGGTTTACGTCAAAGTGACCACTGCTGATTTGATGGGTTAATTTGTCGATTTCATCAGGTAAACCATTGATCACCCGCTGCCAACGAGTAGAAATGGTTTGCGCTTGTTTTAATGCATGTAGTGGAGACAACTGCGCTAATTTTATTTTAATCGCATACGGTCTTATCGCATCGCCAACGCTTTTATTACTGCTTAATAATTTCGATGAGCCTTCAAGCATAATTAACACGCGAAACAGCATCGACACTTCTGTGGGGATCACCAACCTATGCTGTTTAATGATCCGAATAAATTCGTTTAACACATCCACGATGGAGACTTGTTTCATGTCCACCTCAAGGTAGTCATGCACAAACTCGCTTATATCTTTCTCAAGTAGCTCATGATCTAGCTGCGGCTGGCTCTGACATAGTCTAATGACATGGTAAGTAAGCTCTTTCGGGTCTTTATCTGCCAATGCAAGCAATAACTCCTGAAATCGTTGCTGCATGTCTTTGCTCAGCCTTGCTGTCATTCCCCAATCCAGTACGCCAAGACGATTGTCTTCTAGTACCCAGATATTGCCTGGGTGAGGATCTGCATGGAAAAAACCTAACTCAAAAATCATATCTAAATAGACTTTAATGCCCACATCAGCAATCTTACTGGTGTCGTATTGTCCCTGCTCCAATGCAGTTTTGTCGGCAATACTAAAGCCTTTTAAGCGCTCCATTACCAACACTCGTTTACTGGATAACTGCTGATAAACATCGGGAATATGAACGTGCGGGTTGGCTTCAAAAAACTGACTGGCTTTTTGCATGCTACGCGCTTCTTTAACGTAGTCGAGTTCATTCAGTAATGACTTAGTAAACTCTAAAATCAAGCTGGTAGGTTGATACAGCCTGAGCTCTTCATGATATTGCTCAACAAGTGAAGCTAACATCTTAAGGATTTCTACATCTGCCAGAATCTTATCTTCAATTCCTGCATGTTGTACTTTGACGACCACTTCATCACCGTCTTGAGTGGTCGCAATATGCACTTGGCCTACAGAGGCTGATGCTAATGGAGTGAAATTAAAATCGATGAATAATTGCTCGAAAGGTATACCAAACTCAGCTTCAATGGTTTTCTTAATTTCAGCTTCTGGATCTGCTGGAGTGCCGGCTTGAAGTTTAGTCAGCTCTTCGGCAATGTCTTGGCCGACCAAGTCTGCTCTGGTACTCAATATCTGGCCCAGCTTGATGAAAGCTGTACCTAATTCACTAAAAGCCAAACGCAAACGAACAGCAACAGAAAGCGAGGCGAGTTGTTGGCCATTTTCATTAACGAATACACTTTTAATAAAAGCGGGGTTCTCTTCTCTTATCCAATTAGCCAAACCATATTTAACTAACACTGTAATAATTTGCTTCGAGCGAGATGAATGATTCATTAACTGTTTAACATTGAATAACTTCATCGATAATCTCATCCTGGTATCAAAGGCCAAAACAATGACCTTATATTGCTAACCAGATTATCCCCAAGCGCAGCGAGTGTACAGTCGTCAGCACGCATTTTTGGTGCGCTAGAGCCTAATTAAGCGCCAAGGCGTGTTATAAACTAAGTGATTCAATTTACGTGCGTATTTTGCAAGGCTATTGCCAGCACAATGAGCATAAAATGGCTTAGCTCGCCAATAGCACGATGAATAAGATTGTTGAAATCAATGATGAAAAATGAACAAAGTAGTGAACAGAAAAGAGTGGTAAAAAGAGTAGTGAACAGAAAAATGTGCCGATAAATGAGGGGGAAATGACTTTTTACAAAAGAGCTTATTCAAGGATAATGATGAAGTGAACCCTCACGATATTATCGCTGAACTAGACTCTATTTTAGGCTCTAGTTAAGGCTAAATGAGAACCACTTATGACGACTCTCACAATAGCTTTAATTTAAAGCCTTTAATCTAAAGACTTTCATCTAAAGTCTTTAACCTAAAGCCTTAAGCTTAGCCCATTCAATTAAGCAATACTTTGCACCTGTGAAGCCAGCAACCAAATCGCTAAGGCAAAAAATATCAGCCCCATAAACTTATTTTGGTAAGTTCTAAATTTATCATTTTTAAGCAGTGGCTTACCTAGGGTTCCCACTAATGCCACCAGCAATAAATTGAATAATAACCCCATTACGTTAAGCAGCAGGCCTAATGCTAACATCTGCTCGCCTGAACTAGCACTAAGCTGAGTAGAGACAAATTGCGGTAAAAAGAGCACGAAGAAGATTAGCGCCTTAGGGTTAAGCAAATTACTCATTACTGCTCGGCGATACAATAATTTGGCTAAGTTATTTTGTTGTTCAATTTCGGGCGCATCAGCCGCACTGCTGCGCATACAATCCCAGCCCATTTTGAGTAAATACGCACCGCCCAATACTCTTAATACTTCTAAAGCAAAAGGGTTCATTGCCACCAGAGCTGACACGCCCATAGCCGCTAGTAAGGTTAAGATTAACCCCGATGTTGCGTTACCAAAGCTGGCGTATACGCCCACTTTACGGCCATAGCTCAAGCTAGAGCTGGCAATCAACAGCATGTCTGGGCCGGGAATTAATAGCAAAGCAACCACAGTGGTTAGATAAACAGGAAGTAGGGCCAGATCGATCATGATGAGTATTAGGTTCGTGATTAAACAAGGCGCGGATTTTACAGCCTTCCAACATGAATAAAAGTCATGTTGTTGTTAAATGAGAGCTAACATTGGCAAATTTTGTTTACAGCTGATGTTCACAACTTAAAAAGCCAGCAATAACCTGCATAAATCAAACTGGAGAACCTTTAATTCGGCTTAACTTGGGGAAGTTTCTTAACCTGTTGTTTAATACTCCATTTAAGCATCATCGGACCCACTAAGGTGGTAATCGCAATAATCACCACTAATTCAGTAAATAATTTACTATCAATAATACCCATTTGATAACCAAGCTCTGAAAATACTAAGCCCACTTCACCTCTTGGGATCATGGCGCTGCCTACCACAGCTTTGGCTTGCCATGTTCTGCCGCCAAACCAGCCTGCGAGCAATTTACTTAAAATCGCTAGCAGCGTCAGCCAAACCAACAGCATGATCCCGCCAGAGCTATAATCTAGATGACTTAAATCTAAACGAATGCCCACGTATACAAAAAATATCGGCGCAAACACATCGACCATGGTTTTAGTGGATATTTCCATCTTGTGAGTAAAAGAAAAAGGGTTCACTAAATAGCGATTGAACGGTGAAGTAAATTGCCGGCTTAACGCTAAGCCCACAGCAAAACCACCTAATAGTGCAGGCGCACCAAACCAATGCGCTAACCATGAAAATAGGCAAATCAACACCATGGTGATGATCACTTCATAACCTGATTTATCAGCAAAGGGTTTGAGTGCACGAGCCAGATACAGCAAACCCCGTGTCACTGGCGGTGTTAAGATTAAAAAAAGCAGCACTTTGGCGGTCAGTATTAACGAACTGGCTAAATCAAACTCTCCAAAGCTTGCAAAGTTAAACAACAAACTTAGCAAAATAACGCCAGAGATATCATCAATAACCGCAGCACCTAAAATCACATTACCAACGTCAGTTTGTGCTTGCTGGGCTTGGCTTAGCACCCGTAATGAAATACCGATGCTGGTTGCTGTTAACGCACAGCCTAAATACAGCGCAGTAAAATATGAATCCGTCAGGTAATAGGCGCTACTGATTCCAATCATAATAATTGGAATGACGATCCCCAAAACAGCGACTAGCGCAGCCCGCCCTCCCGCTTGAGATAAACGCTTAATTGACGTTTCGCAGCCAATGGAAAATAACAGTAAAATGACCCCGAGTTCAGCCAACACCGCCAGTGTCGCATTGGGCGTGACAATGTTGAGAAATGTAGGTCCCAATAACAGTCCAGCTAGGATTTCACCGACGACAGCAGGCAATTGAAGCCGCTCAAATATGCTCCCTAAAACCTTACCGCAAAGCAGAATTAAGCATAACGCGATAATAAACTGCTCTACTGTCATACACGCCTCCTAATCGCTGCGCCTTTGATTAAATATTGAGCTTATCAATGATAAAGATCAAGGAGTAAATCAGCTGTTTTGGTACATTTGACTTAGGTAATGTATGAAGGAATATATCAGGAGGTTGCCATGGATAAGCTATATATTATTGCTCAAAAAAATCAGCAACAAGCCAATGCGATGAGTGCGGGAATTGAGCTAGCTAAAAAAATGAATCTACAGCCTGAAATAGCAGCCTATAGCTACGAATCATTCAGCGGTGATGCCTACTATAATCCACGAATCGCCGCCGATGTACGTCAGCAAATTCTAGCGACACAGAAGCTAGAGCTAGAACAACAACTCAGCGACATAGCTGCTGACATGACTCCAACGGATATGCCCTTCAACACCCCATCCAAGATCCCATTCAACATCACATGGTGTAAAGATTTAGCCGAGCATGCCTGCCAGCAGGCTAAACCTCAGCAATACGCGATGATGTTAAAGGCTATCCATGAGTCCGATTATTTTCTACCTGCTGATTGGCAACTGATCCGCCACACTAAAGTACCATTAATGCTGTTAACTCATAATCTGCTTAGTAAAGCAGGGACAATTTTAATGGCGGTGGATTTGGGCAGTAACAAACCCGTTAAAAAAGCACTCAATCAAGCGGTGATTAACCAAGCACGCCGTCTAGCAGAAGTCACAGGTCACGAGTTGCACCTTGGGTTTGTAATCAGAATTCCTAAAATACTACGCGATATGGATATATTAAATAGCCGCGTACTGATTAAAGAAGCTTACGATAAGCATCAACAAGCCATAGAACAAATTGGTATTGATAGAGACCATGTTCATATTTTGGCAGGTAACCCTGATATGTGTTTGTTTGAACTCAGCTGTCGATTAAATGCCGAATATTTAGTGATGGGCGCTGTGCAGCGACAAGGCATTATGGGCAGAGTGATAGGCAATACAGCGGAGGCTATTTTAGCGCGAAGCCGTAGTCATATTTTGTTGATTCCTCAGCAAGCCGTTGATTGATTAACTGGTTGATTAATTGATAAGGCGCCAAACTAACCCACCATTAAGTTAGACACAAAAAAGGCTTAGTCATGATTACTAAGCCTTTAAAATGCGAAATTTTACCGTACTACTTAACGGTAAAATGCTTCAACTGTGCCTTTAACTGTCATTAATAAAGGTTGACCGCGACGATCTAACGCCTTGCCTGCTGGCACTTTAACCCAACCTTCACTGATGCAGTACTCTTCAACATCAAAACGTTCTTTGCCATTAACTTTGATGCCAATGTCATTTTCAAAAACAGCTTCAACATGATGTGGGCTGCGTGGATTAACAGAAAGGCGATCAGGTAAAGCGGGTTGTGAAGTTGTATCGTTCATGAGCATGCTCTGTAGTAATAGAATCTAGCGCTATTGTAGGCAATACAGGCGCTTTGCTCAAGTGTAGCCATCATATACTCATGAATAAATGCTGCAGCAAGGATGTTTGATTAACGGTGTCAGTGTCACCTATACCTCTAGGCGTCGTTTAAAACAGACATAACAATAAAAGTAACCGAAAATCATCGATAAACTCACTAACAAAACAATGATAAATCGAGTAGAGCTTTACCAGAAAGCAGACGATTAAAAACGGATTTAAAATCTTAGTTTAAAAGTCACGTTAATAGGCAAATTACTGCTTCTAGCTAGGTGGGCAAGAATTAGTGCCAACAAAGGTTAACGACAAGTTAAATTCGTTAAAAAACTTTACATCTTTTTGACTAAATGAGTATTGACACAGAAGTGCAAGATGGAGGATATTCTCACCTAGAATTATTGAAGGTAAATCACACTTTATAAATAAATAATTTGCTAAAAATAAATAATGTTTCAGTAGCGTATTGAAACAGCACTCAACTGCTGTTATCGGACAACTATAATAATAATTATTGGAATAATTTTAATTGCCGGTGACGCAATATTTACTCATTTTTGGGGACAAGCACATGCTATTTGAAGGTAAGTTAATTTCTGACTGTCCAATCCGTCAAAAAATTCGCGATTTTTATCGTATAGATGAAAACATCGCAGTAGATCATATTCTCCCTCTAGCAGAAATTAACGTTAGCGCCCGAAGTAAGGCGTGGGAACGCGCACGCCAAATGGTCTTGAAAATTCGTCAAGATCAATCAGGCAATGGTGCAATCGATGCCTTACTTAATGAATATTCACTTTCAAGTGAAGAAGGCGTGGTATTGATGTGCTTGGCAGAAGCACTTTTACGCGTACCTGATAAACATACCCAAGATGTGCTTATTCGCGACAAAATCTCCCAAGGCCATTGGAGCAACCATTTAGGTAGCAGTGACTCATTATTTGTTAATGCTTCTTCGTGGGGCTTATTAATCACAGGCTCAGTGGTAGATTATGCCGATAGACGTACCAAAGATCGCTTTGGATTATTGAAGAAAACCATTGGCCGCCTAGGCGAACCCGTCATTCGAAAATCAATGAACTACGCCATGAAAATCATGGGCAAGCAGTTTGTGATGGGTGAAACGATCGTCGCAGCAACTGAGCGTGCTGCCACAAAAGAGCAACAAGGTTACGTGTATTCCTATGACATGCTAGGTGAAGGCGCTCGTACTATGGACGATGCCAACCGATATTTAGCATCGTACCAAGACGCCATCGAAACCATTGGTAAAGTCGCCCAAGCGTCTGGTAAAAATGATCCTAGAAAAGTCCCTGGCATTTCTGTAAAGCTTTCTGCTATTCATCCTCGTTACGAATTTACCCATAAATCACGAGTGATGAACGAAATAGTGCCAAAGCTTAAAGCCCTATGTTTACAGGCCAAAAAGTATAACATTGGCTTGACCGTTGATGCTGAAGAGTCTGAACGATTAGATATTTCACTTGATGTTATCGAAGCCGTATTTAGCGACGACGACTTAGCGGGTTGGAACGGCTTTGGTATTGCCTTACAAGCCTACCAAAAACGCGCTATTTTTGTGGTTGATTGGCTACGCGAATTAACGGTGCGTGTTGGCCGCAGAATGATGGTGCGCTTAGTGAAAGGCGCCTATTGGGATACCGAAATTAAGAATGCCCAAAAGGATGGCCATAGTCACTTCCCTGTATTCACCCGTAAGTCATCGACTGATGTGTCATTCCATGCCTGTGCCAATAAATTATTAGGCTACAGAGACACTATTTATCCACAGTTTGCGACTCATAATGCTTATACAGCAGCCACCATTGTAGAGCTTGCTGGTGATGATAAAGAAGGCTTCGAATTCCAGTGTTTACACGGCATGGGCGATTCACTTTATGATCAAATCGTCAGTGGCGAACACATTCAATGCCGCATTTATGCGCCTGTGGGTCACCATGAAGATTTACTCGCTTATTTGGTTCGTCGTTTATTGGAAAACGGTGCCAACTCATCATTCGTTAATGCCATTGTTGATGAGTCAAAACCGGTTGAGTCACTACTTGAAGATCCAGTAGAAAAAACTCAGCGATTAAAAGAGAAATACAATCAGCAAATCCTTAAACCGATTGCTTTATATTACAGTGAAGATGGCGAAAATCGTGATAATTCAAAAGGTTTAGATTTAACCAACATCAACGAGATCACGCCACTAAAAGAATCACTTGATAACTGGTTTACTAACAAACAACTTAATGCCACTGATGTGCCAGAAGGCGCTGTGGCAGTGAAAAATCCTGCCAATCATAATGAAATCATTGGCTATCACCATTTCCACGATAAAGATGCCATGCTGGCGATGATCGACACTGCGCAAACGGCATTCGCTTCATGGTCACAAGTATCTGTCATTGAACGCGCCGCGCTATTAACTCGTATCGCAGATATCTTAGAGCGTCATACCGACGAACTGATTGCGTTATGTATAAAAGAAGCCGGTAAAGTTGCTCAAGACGGTATCGATGAAGTACGAGAAGCTGTCGATTTTTGCCGTTATTACGCTAACCGAGCCATTGAATTAGCTGAAGATGACCGCATAGAGCCGCGCGGTGTGGTGTTATGTATTAGCCCTTGGAACTTTCCATTAGCTATTTTCTTAGGCCAAGTTGCTGCAGCCATTGCCACCGGTAATACCGTGTTAGCAAAATCAGCAGAACAAACCAGCTTAATTGCTCTGCGCGCCATTGAACTGATGAAGTATGTTGGTCTGCCAACTGGTGTAGTTCAAGCTGTGATTGCTCCAGGTAGCCTAGTCGGTAGTGTTATCCTGCCAGATGAGCGCATTCAAACTGTGATGTTTACAGGCTCAACTGAAACAGGTACTAAGATTTCGCAAATCTTGTCTGAGCGCGGCGGCCATCAAGTGCCATTGATTGCTGAAACTGGCGGTCAAAATTGTATGATAGTTGATTCAACCGCTTTGCCAGAGCAAGTTGTGGATGATGTTATATCATCAGGCTTCCAGTCTGCGGGTCAACGTTGTTCGGCGCTTCGCGTGTTATTTTTACAAGAAGATATTGCTGATAATGTCATTACCATGCTCAAAGGCGCACTGGCTGAATTACACGTTGGTAATCCTGAGTTCCTCAGTACCGATATTGGCCCTGTTATTGATCAAAAAGCACTGAGCGCATTAAACGCCCACAGTGATTACATGAAAGACTATGGTAAGTTGCTATATCAATGCGACATATCTACTGAAGTTGCTGACAATGAACACTTCTTCTTTGCGCCGCGCCTTTATGAAATCAATGACATTAGTGTATTAAAACGTGAAGTATTTGGCCCATGTGTCCATGTGGTACGCTTTAAAGGTGATGAAATAGAAAATGTCATCGAAAGCGTTAATGGCACAGGTTTCGGTTTAACCATGGGCATACACACCCGAATAGAGCACAGAGCAATTGATCTCGCCCGATTATCACGTGCAGGTAATGTATATATCAACCGCAATATGATTGGCGCCATTGTCGGTGTGCAACCATTTGGTGGTCGCGGTCTTTCAGGGACGGGGCCAAAAGCCGGTGGGCCAAATTATCTATCACGTTTGGTAAAAGAAAAAGCCACACCTAATGCCGGTGATTTTGACCTGTTACCGCCGCAAGCTATTGAAAAAGATTGTGATGCACAGTCTATATCCGAAGCAACATTGCTGATGGATAGAGCCAACAAGGTTGAAAAGCAATGGCGTTTAACGGACTTAAACACCCGTACCTCTTGTGTACGTCAGTTACTGGCTAAAATCGCCCAAGTTGATATCGTTGATGACTTAGCAGACGATTTAAATTACACCTTGAAGGTTTCTCGAGATCAATTAATCGATATTGAAAAACTGTTGAAAAAGCCAAAGGTACTGCCTGGGCCAACGGGTGAATCTAATACCCTTTATTTGGAAAACCGCGGCAATATTATTTGTTTTGCCGATGAAAATGTCAGCTTCCACTTCTGGGTACTCTCAATCGTAACCGCATTGGCAACAGGTAATACAGTTATCACCGTGGTGTCTGATTTATACCATGATGAAGCATTGGTATTTAGAGATAAGTTGATAGCAACTGGCGCAGACAAAGATATCTTCCAAGTGGCAAGACATCGTCATTTACCGACACTATTGGCTCATCCTAAATTATCGGGTGTGGTTATTGATGGTAACTGCGATCGTAAACACTACATCAGTGAGAAATTAGCTGAACGTCAAGGTGCGATATTACCTGTGATCAGTTCTGAGTATTTCGATAACTTGATCCTGCGTCTACTGACAGAGAAAACCGTGAGTATTGATATCACGGCATCGGGTGGTAACACCTCTCTGATGACGTTAGTTGAAGATGATTAATACGCTTCAAAGTAGCTTATCCATAAACAGGTAAGCGTGTATTCGCTGTAATAAAAAGCGAACCACTCATGGTTCGCTTTTTTGATGCATTTATTAAAAGCCCAAATGACTGGTAAGCAGTGACTCAACTTAGCCGACATAAGCGAACGATAAATAACATTAGTGCACTAAACGGCAGCCACACACTGTATTACTAGGCTGAAATAACACCACGGCAAAATCCTTTGCTTTATCTTGTTCAATAATCTGCAAGCTAAGGTTATGCATTCCGTCCCTGCTTAAGTTGAGGTTACTGACATAAGAAAGGTAGCGATAGTGCTCAGGAACCTGTTGATGTTCAGCTAACGGGCTTTCTTGTTTGGTATTCACTGAAATATCGTAAATCATGTTTTCAGTATCAATGCTGTTAACCTTGCCTTGCATTGACACTGTGCCAGCTGAACTGCCATCGATATTAAAATAGCGATAATGCACTTGAACCTGGCCATCTTTAGATAATAGATCCACAAGTAAATAATGATTACTATCTTGTTGGTCATTATGATGATTAAACAGCTCAGAGCTGCAGCTGAGCATAAAGCTTGGCGAGCTAGAAGCGGTAAGATTTGCTATCACACCGATACAACTCAACAGTATGGTCAATATGATGATATTGATTACCCAACGCCAATTTTTAACCATGTGAGCACCTCTTAAAAGTACAATCATTGTTAATCCAGCACATAAAATTAATCACAAATTTCAACTCCTTTTAGCCATGCTTGGCTAACAAATTTCTTGGGTTGTCGTAAGTCACTAATTTTTAGATTACGGATAACAGATTGGCCATAATGTTCGCCACGTAAGGTAATATTTAGCACCTGTTCGTCATGGGAGAGAGACAAAAAAACACGTTTCCAAGACGTTGAATTACATTGCGCTAGGCTTTGTTGTAATTGCATCCCCTGCTTTTTTAGTAATGCTAAATTGGTTTTAGAACTAGAATATAAAATCACATCAACTGTTTGGCCTGAAGTCAGTTTTACTGTTGCCGTGCTGTTAGGTAAAACAGGTAACGCTTTAGGTGGCGAGAAACGGATAAACATCAAGCCACTAATTAACAGTGCAACTGCCAAAGTGATAATAGCGATGATGGCAAAGCGTTGAGGGTGAGAAAAAAAATTCACCGATTGCTTACGACTTCGGTGATGCTTTAATAAGTACCCTTGCCCTTTGACAGTCTCAATCAATGACTCATATTGTGGGCCTAAGAATGCTCTTAAAGTAAAAATAGCATGGGTAACCGATGCATCACTTAATGGTTGCTCTTGGCCATTGCCAGTTTTTAATAATGGCTTAGCCACCACTTTACCCTGGTAATCAATTAACAATGTTAGTACTTGTAACTCAGCACGAGGAAGGCGCCAAACTTCATCACTTTGGTTATTAACTAATTCGCCTTTATTAACATCGAATTTGCAATGCCCTAATTGCATCACTTTCCCCACTAAAACGCCTCATTAACCCAGTCTAAAACAACCCATAGATAATTCTGTGATCCTGCTTAATTTAGTGCTTTTAATTGCAATTTTTATGAAGTAAAAAGCAATGAACAACAACAAAATGCGACGTAAATCACACAAATTAACAATATAAATGCAACCTAACGAGTCGTTAAAACAGCCTTTAATGTTAATTAATTTAAAAAAGAACGTGATCGCAATCACGTTAGCAGCCAGCTCAACCCAAAATTCACATTGTTTACTCACTTTACACATGCAATCAACTGCGAATTTAAAGTCCATTTCACAGCCTATATTTCTTCGCTTTACATCACAAAATTAATCCCCCCATCACTTACATTAGATTCATCGAGCAGCGCATTAGCCTCAGATATAGAAACATTGAAGCAGCGCTAAATGAGATAACTCGAACCAATTTAAAGATATAAGCAAGTCATAAAAACAAAACACAAACTGAGTAAAAATAACATTAGATATAGGGTGATTATTATGAGTATGAACAGACGCCAAGCATTAACCCAAATCATTGGAATGAGCACTGTTGCAGCCGGTGCAACATTAGTCGGAACATCCGCTTTTGCAGCTACAGATGCTGATGGAAACTTTAGATTAGAACTCGGTGACAAATTAAAGTATGTACCACTAGATGCAATGGCCACTGCAAAACTGGCTTATGAAACAGGTGGCGGGTGTATGCATCAAGTATTTCATTCCATCGTCACTAAACTAGCCGAATCTTCAAGTGTTGATGCAGAAAACTTTGCCTCAATTCCTACGGCATTAGCAGGCTATGGCTGGGCAGGTATTGTCGGGCAAGGCACCATTTGCGGTAACTTAAACGCAGCAGGTATGTTGATCAACATTCTCGGCGATATTAATGACCAAAATTCAGCCGTTATTTCGGCCTCTTTCCGCTACTACGAAAGAGAAGATTTACCACTATCATCTGACGAGTTTGTGGCAGGTATTGGCTCAACAGCAGAGAAAAGCGAGCTTGTGGGTAAAACTTCAGTGGCCAACAGCCCATTATGTCATTCATCAATCAGTAATTGGTCAGGTGCTAACGGCGGTAAACCTTTCGTCGAAAAAGGCGAACGTTGTAAACGATTATCAGCCAGTATGGCTTACTACATTGTTGACTTACTTAACCGCGCTTATGCTGGTGAAGTCATTGGAGCTCTACCTGAAGCGATGGCTTCAGAAGAAACTCAAGCCTGTCAAACCTGTCATGGCACAACTGAAACTATGGGCTCAGCTGCCAGTGTTAAAGGTGACTTAGAGTGTCAAACTTGTCATACCGGACATTTCAATTAAGGAGCTCATTATGAAACTTAAATTATTGAGCGCCTTGCTGGCTAGCTCCCTACTGCTTATAGGGTGTGGAAGTGACGACGATACCAGTGCACCGGATCCAGTCGATCCGCCTGTAGTTGAACCACCAGTAACCGATCCTGTTGATCCACCAGCGAGTGAAGTGGTGAAGATTGATGATGCCGATATGATAGTGTTAACGGTTGATGAGTTTGATGCTGCCACTGGCGCATTAACCTTCACCCTAGATAATGGCGATGAAAAAGCCATCACCGATGCCAGCACTTACGACATTATCTACTTAGGTTATCCCGACCCTAATGCATCATCTTCTAACGCTAAAGCTTGGAAACGCTGGCATGTTAGTCAAACGTTTAGCTGTGATCCTACAACTGAAGATGAATGCAGTGGCGTATTAACCGAAACCGAAACTGAAGGACAATACACTTTTAACGCGATAGACCTAGATCTTGAAAGCAAAGCCTCAGCAGGTGCTGTAGCACTTTATAAAGTCGCAATTCAAGTTCATGGGGTAAAGGCCACTAATGAATTCGAGCTCATTCCCGCTGGAGAATAGCCATCACCCGGCCTGATCCGATCCCCATAAAAGGCATTAGGCATTCACAGCCGTAGCGGTTTGCTACGGCTTTTTTTGTTTGGTGCACGATCTAAACCAAAGCCAACCTCATAGGTTTAAAATTCAATTACTTAACCATAAATCATAACCTTAAAAGGCAACGACCAACTTAAAACTGAGTTTAGACACAATTAGTAAGTCCAAATTGACAGAAGAAAGTGTTGGCTATCATCAAATATATTCAATTTCATCTCCAATAAATTCAAAAAATGTCTGCTAAATAGCAACGTAATTTATTTATAGAAAAGCTAAAGACAGGATAGCTTTTAATTAAATTTCAATTAGATAATTCAACCTTTACCTGTTTTTTATTTGTTAAAACTGTAAGATAACCGCTGCCAAAAAGTGAACAAGCCTAATGCACGTTTTTTGGCAAAAATATTTAAACCACTCATTAATACACGAGTAAGTAGAAACTATGTTTTTTTATATAACAGGGTTATGTGTACTCATTATTATTTTGTGTGCAGCTCTTTACGTCATCTATCAAAACTTGAATAGAGACCGTTTAAAGAAAGCGCGAGAATATAATGTGTTATTTGATGAAGATACAGTCGTTGATGAGTTAATCACTCAACTGATTGAGAAGAATCAACATCAAGAAAATGAAGAAAAAAAAACACAAAGTAAGCAGGACATACTTGCCACCTTTATCGATTTACATCGTTCTGGCAGTTTCTGCGCTCACCTGAGCGAGGAAGAAATCACTTACTTCGTTAAAAAGAAATTACATATGGAGAATGAAAGACATGGAAAGTCAGTCACTAGAGACTAAACCCAATTTAGCAAGTCGAATCGGACGTCGGAATATTATTTTAATCGCAGCATTTATTACGGTTATTGCTGTAATTGCTATCTTAGTTTCTCAAATGATTGCATGGAATGAAGCGGACGAAAGATTAGTTCATCAATCTGCATTTACCGGAAATTTAACGGTTATCAACCAAGCTGGTCCATACTTTAAAGCCTTTGGGACAATATCGGCCTATAACAAGGTTATCTCAATCAACTTCACCGGTGATAAAGCGGCTACTGCGAGTGCATTGGTTCCATTAATTCCTATTCGCTTTCTTGATACGACTACTGGTGATGCCAGAGGTGTCGCTCGTTTTAGACTACCAGGCAATGTGCCAGCTAATGAAACTGGGCAACTTAGAGGGTTATTGAAAATTCATGAAGAGTTTGGCTCTCAAGAGACATTGGTATCTAACCTTTTACTGCGTGCGACCACTGAAAATGTCAAAGCGTCAGCCAGAATGATGTCTGTTGAACAGCATTATTCGGGTGGTAATGGTCAGTTAAGCCAGGACTTTTCTGATCAACTAGTGAACGGGATTTTTGTTACTGAGCAAACATTTGGCTCTAACCGTAATGATAATTCGAATGAACCTAACGAGTTAAGTAAGCAGCAGCGAGTAACAATTAAAATCAAGCAAGATAATGAAGGTCATAAGTTACGTAATGCACCAATATTAGGCTCGTATGGTATTACAGTTGTAGATGCCAGCATCATTGATATTGAATACGAAAGCAAAGTGAACTCTCGACTTGAAGCGCAAAAGCAAGCTGCTGCTGACGAAGCGCTGGCAAGACAAAATCTGAAAAAAGCTGAACAACAGGCTCGCACAGAAGTTGCTTTGGGTGAGCAGGCCATTGCTAAGCAAAGAGCAGAGTCTGAAAAGCTAAAAATCAAAGAGCAAATCGATGCCGAAAGAGTTAAAGCTAATGCGATTATTTCTGCTGAGCAACGTGTAGCCGTTAAATCTCAGTTAGCGTTAGAGCAGGCTGAAATATTAAAGCAACAGCGTCTAGAAGCTATGGGGATGGATGTTCTTGCAGAGGCTCGTCAGCGCGCAAAATCTGCCGCATTGGATCCAAAATATGTATTTGATGAAACTTTGAAAGCCGAGGTTAAAATTCAAACAGCATTGTTTAATAGTCTCGGTAATAGTCGTTTAGTGCCAGAGATTGTGATTGGAGGCGGCCAAGGTGAACAAAATAATGGTTCTGAATTTATGCGTTTACTTGCCGCTGATGCCGCATTAAACCTTAAGAAACGTCTAGAAAATAAATAGCTCGTTTAAGTTTTACTGGAACTAGTGAGATAATTTGTCACCAAAGTAAAATTGATTCAGGTGTAATAAAAATGCCATCCAGTGAGTACTGTGATGGCATTTTTTTCAGTATTGGTTTTAGCTGTATTTATATTTGCGAAAGAATGCAGCTGCAAACTATCTTACTGTTGATAACTGAAATGTTCGCTTGTTTATCACCAAAGTATTTATAACATCCAAAGTATTTATAATATCCAAAGTAATTCATCAATTATCATAAATAGCTAATTCACTTTACGGCAAGGTGCCGTTTATGAAAGTTTATCGATTTTACTCAACAGCTCGAAGTAAGAATGCTGTCGCTGCTTCAGCGTAATGCTCAATTTCACTTCGTGTCGGTGAAGTCATGCCCATTAACACCTTATTTCTATGGTTTAATAACATCCCTAGCCACAGCTCAACTGTGGTTTCAATGTCAGTGACGTTGAATCTTTGTTGGAAAAAATCAATTAATACTCGCTGCACGTCATCAGGCCCAACACTAAAAAAACTAGTAATTATTTCAGGGCTGTTTCCACTTTCAGCTACCAGTAATCTAAAAGTCGCAATGTGCTCATCAGATAAATGGAAACTGATGTACTCAATTGCAAAACCAAGCAAAGCGGCATGATTATCATCCAGTGATAAATATTGCGTTGCCTTATCATCGAACTGACTTCCCATATGCTCCAGGGTTGCCTTAAATAAGACTTCTTTAGAAGCATAATAGCGATATACGGTTTGCTTGGTCATTTGTGCTTCACTTGCAATACAATCCATATTCGCAAGGCCATAACCCGCAGTTAAAAACTGTTCTTGCGCAGCACGTAAAATAGCCAGTCTCTTCTTTTGTTTATTTTGTTCAATTTTGCTCATCTGGCTCCCTCATTCGCGATTCTTACTTCAATTCTTACTTCAATTCTTACTTCAAGCCTTACTTC
>NZ_JBFRJJ010000017.1:0-10076 GCF_041468785.1 Shewanella sp. 10N.286.52.E4 | reverse complement strand
AGCCTTACTTCAAGCCTTACCAGTAGTTCTAATTCGCTCTTTAATCAATCCAAGTGAATTTAAGCTCAAAAATATCATACCGCAGAGTATGATTTGCATTGACAGCTTATCAAAATAAAATCACACTCGCTGGTATGATTTTATTTTGAGGTATTAAGATGACAAATTCAACAACCAAAGCACTGACTAATTCAAGAAAGATAGGCTTTGGACTCGCATTGTTAGGCGCTTTGCTAATGAGTATCGATCCCATATTTATTCGCTATGCAGGCGTTAGCGGATTCGATACCGCCTTTTTGTTTGGATTATTCAGCGCAATCTCGATGCCGATATTACTTAAAATGAATGATAAACGTGGGATCAGAAAAGCGTTAACAGCAAGCGGCTGGCCAATACTGGTATCAGGCATACTCATGTTAGGGAGTGCAACAGGCTTAGTGTTTAGCATTAAAATGACGTCTATCGCCAACACATTTGTCATTTTAAGCGCCACTCCTGCCATTGCCGCCATTTTCAGTTGGTTGATACTAAAAGAAACCACTAATCGCTCAACCTTATTCGCAATCGTCGCTGTCATGATTGGGATAACTATCGTGGTATCGGGCTCTGTGAACACAGGAAATTGGTTAGGTGACTTATTGGCCCTGTTCTCTGTCACTTGTTTAGCACTGATGTTTACATTACTACGTAAATATCAAGATATCAGCAGGCTAGCCATTGTTGGTCTTGGCGGGCTATTACTCGCCATAGTGATGTTTTACTTTGCTACTCCCTCAAGTTATAGCATGGAAACTTGGTTGATTATGGGCGTTATGGGTTTATTTACAGCTCCCCTAGGGCGTGTTTTCTCCATGGTAGCAACTCGTCACATCTCAGCTCCTGAAGTATCGATGACGTTAATGCTTGAAACTGTACTAGCACCTATATGGGCATTTATGTTTTTTAGTGAAATTCCGGCTAACACCAGCCTTTTAGGTGGTGCAGTCATTATCACGACGATATTTTTTTACACCCTATTTAGTTTAAAGAACGAGCATTAAGGAAAGACCATGTCTAAAACCTCTATAACAGCAGCAGCAACATCAACAAAAGCCACACTAAAGTTTATTGGCCAAATTAACACCCCATATCTTGCCATCGATACGTGTCCGAATAACATTCAAGATAATGGTCCAGTGTGCGAGATAGCGCTTTATGATGATTATAAAGAAGGCCTACTTGGACTCAGTGACGGGCAAGATATTTTAATTTTATACTGGCTAGGTGACGCGCCGCGCAATGAACTCGTTCAAACAAGCAGGCAACAAATGGTGAAGGGAACATTTGCTTTGCGCTCTCCCAATCGCCCAAATCCAATTGGCGCAGCGGTCTTGCCTATTGAAAATATAAGAAATGGGGTCATCACGGTGAAAGGGTTAGATTGTTTAAACCATACTCAATTAATTGATATTAAGCCTGCAATTAAACGGGAAGTGAGCAATCAATAAAGTCACTTAATCGTCATTGATATTGCATGGCGCTTTAAAATACGAACCATAAAAGCCACGAAAAACGTATTATCGTTAGTCATGGCTTTACGCTTTTTCAGCCACCTGTTTTTGCGGTTTTACAACTCGTGCAGATTTTACTTTTACTTGCGAATTTTTAAGTTGATACATCTTGATGTCTGCAACGTTAAACAAGTCATTAATAGAGTAATCCTTACTGTCAACGGCAACATGCCCCCAAGCAAACTCCAATTGAAACTTCATACCGCGGTATGCGACCGTACAACAATGGTGCTTTATTCGTTGAATAATTTTGTGAACAAAATCGTCAATATCACATTGCTCAGGAACAGAAAAAACCAGCACAAATTCATCACCACCAATCCTGGCAATGATATCTGCACTCTTAAGCTCTTTTGAAAGGTAACTCGAAAATGTCTTCAACATATGGTCACCTGCAAGATGGCCAAAATTGTCATTTATCTGCTTAAAATTGTTTAAATCTAGGTAGATGAAGCACAGTGCTGAATCACAGTCACTATTGTTATCATCTAAATTTCGCAGTTTCTTTTCTAATCCATAGCGATTAGATAACTTGGTGAGATGATCTTGCTGAGATTTATCGAAAAAATGCATTCTCGACACAGTGAGAGCGGTTTGTTCAGTTATGACATCGAAGTAATTCAGCTCAGTCGGCGATAGAATGACGGTTTGTTCGCCAAAACTACCAAAAGCCATCACTCCAAGTGCTTTGCCATCAACAAATAATGGATAATTCACTACCGTTCGAAGGTTAAGTAACGGAGTAACATCTTTATTTGCCTCGGGCTCAATCAACAAATCTTCGGTATAAAAGATTTTTCGTTGGCCAAGCATCTTCTTGAAAATAGGATCATCATTGTAGTTAATGTGAGGCACTATAGTAGACATGATTTCAGCGTTAGGACCAACACCAGCCACATGATTCAGCCACCCCGTTCGTTTCGCATCGGTGATATAAATCCACACATCGGTCAATTGAAACAATGTACTGGTTTCTGTTTGTAAGAAAGCTGCCATTTCCTTGAGGGAACTGACCTTATTCAATCCTTTACTCACACGTACTAAGGAGTCAAACAGTTCCGCATATTGCGCGTTTGTTGTCATGCTTTTTATTGGTTTCATAGCCTTCTGATACTGTTAATCAAAATAGAACATACAACAATCACTTCCATGGCCTTACTTGCTTTGAAAGCTAAACATTTATCAACCTAAACTTGAGTTAATTCAAGTCAATTAACTTGTGTATTAAACTACATCATCAAGCCTAGCTTTCATTATCCCATCCTATTTAAATTAACAAAAAACCGCTAGAAAATTATGAGTTTATTGATAAAACTTAGATTTAAATCAAACTTTTATAACTATCTAATCAAACCGTATCCATGCCAATTTACACGCGACGTTAACTCAACGCTCATGCAAAAATTAGATAATTATTGATTCAGGGTAACTCAGAAAATAACCCGATAATGCTGCTATTAATTTGATAAAATTTACCATCACAAGAATTATTGTTATTAACAGCTGCACCTTTACAAGCACTGAATAAGAGAAGTAAGTAAGCGCCCTATGACTGAAAAAGAATCTTTGCTGCAAAATCTGTTAGATATATTGATAGTCCAACGCCAAACGGCACTGAGTGCAGCTGAAGATGCCCATAATGACGCCACCAATGAACAAAGCGTGGCAGAAACTCAATATGACACAATCGGTTTAGAAGCCGCTTACTTAGCACATGGACAATCACAACGAGTCGCTGATATTGATATCATGATAAAACGCTTAACGGCGCTTCCTCTTAAAGACTTTACGGCCGAAGATGACATCAACCTTGGTGCGATAGTGACCTTAGAAGCTGGCATGAATTGCTGGCTATTGCCTGTTTGTGGCGGTATAAAACTCGACGATGGAAACATTGTCGTTATCACTCCACAATCACCTTTAGGACAGAAACTAGATGGCGCAATGGTGAATGAAAAGCTTAATGATGGTCGCTTGATCTTGGCAATTAGATAAACTTAAGTTATTCAACCTGCAGTAAACATCCCGAAACTAAACGACATACCAGTCATGTTACGATTATTCGACTCTGGTTTTTGAATCTGGTTTTTGAATCCGGTTTTTGAATCTGGTTTCCGACTTTGTTTTTCGAATCTGGTTTTCGAATCATTGAGCTTCATCATTTTCAAAAACTAATCTGCCATAATATGATCTCAGGCAAATTACTCATTGCTAATACTTGTTAGGATCGCCGCAAATTTTAGTGGGTAATAAACATGCAATTAGATTTAAATGGTATGACGCCAAAACAATTTCTCGAACAGTACTGGCAAAAAAAGCCACTGGTGATCCGTCAAGGTTTTAAACACTTTGAAAATTTGCTATCACCAGAAGAAATGGCAGGGCT
Organism: Shewanella sp. 10N.286.52.E4; assembly: GCF_041468785.1. NCBI lineage: Bacteria > Pseudomonadati > Pseudomonadota > Gammaproteobacteria > Alteromonadales > Shewanellaceae > Shewanella > Shewanella sp. 10N.286.52.E4. The sequence goes on along the minus strand of NZ_JBFRJJ010000017.1, from coordinate 6,140 downwards.
GGCTTGTGAAGATGTGGTTGAGTCTCGCCGTGTATTTAAGAAAAATGATCAATGGCAAGCTGAATTTGGCCCATTTGAATCTTATGAAGAACTGGGTGAAACAGACTGGACCTTAATCGTTCAAGCCCTAAATAACTGGGTGCCAGAAGCTGAAGAACTGCTTAAATGTTTTGATTTTATTCCGCGCTGGCGTTTAGATGACGTGATGGTGAGTTATGCCACACCTGGCGGTGGAGTGGGTCCACACATTGATCTATATGACGTATTCATTTGCCAAGGTTCTGGCCGACGACGCTGGAGAGTTGGCGACCTTGGTCCACACAAAGAATTCTCTGCACACCCAGCACTACTGCACACCGAAGCATTCGATCCGATTATTGATGTAGAGTTGCTTCCAGGCGATATCCTATATCTACCACCAGGCTACCCTCATGACGGTGTGACACTTGAACCATCAATGAGCTTTTCTGTGGGTTATCGAACTGCCTCAGCTAAAGACATGGTTAGCGCAATGGCAGATCACATCATCGACAAAGACTTATGTAACGATCAAATAGCCGATCCTGATCGCGTTATCAGTGAACATTCTGGCATAGTGAATAACAGCGATCTTGAACGTATTAAGCAACAACTGCTTGCTACCCTTGATGACACATTAGTCAGTGAATTTAGTGGTCGTTACCTAACACAATCTAAATGTGAGCTAGATTTACCAGAAGAAAGTTTAGGGTTTCAAACCCTAGATGTCACAGAGCAACTTAAACTACAACCTTTAGTAAAGCTTGGCGGCCTGCGCACGCTGTACTTTGAAACCAGCGTTGCTGACGGTGTGCTGTATATCAATGGCGAGCAACTTCAATTATCAGCAGATAAAGAAGCCTTAATTGCACTGCTATGTGATACCCAAGAGTTAACTGCACAAGACTTAAGCCCATGGCTAAATGATGATGAAGTGGTTGAGCAATTAACCCACTGGGTTAACGCAGGCTATTGGTATTTCGACGAAATCGAATAACGGTTAAATCTAAAATATGCACTTGATTCAGTTACTTGATTGAATGAACTATTTCTATCAAGCAACTGAATCAAGCAACTGAATCAAGCAATCATCAATAAATGGCGTAGCTTCATTGAGAACCTGTCGAAAAGAGTATTTGCTTAGTTGGCAGTAAAGCCCTGCCACTCAAGAAACAAAACCCAAAATCCAATGCGATTTAACTAAATAAGTAATTTATACTTTTATTATTAACCTAGAAGCCTAGCCTTCTCTTTATAGCCTTCTTCTACAAACCTACATTCGATATTTATGCGTTTTCTCTCTCACTTCCCTAAAGATAAACATTCACAATAGTGTGATTATTTGTTTTTGTCCTACAAAGCAGTTATATCCACTTTAATAGCAAAAAAAACACATTTCACATACAAAAACATTAAATGTTATGACATGAAAGCCGATATAATTACCACCTAAGATTAGGAAAACCTAACCATCAAACACACAACCTAAATTTTAAAATTATAGATGTGTAGGAGCTGTATTCATGAATTTTTTGTCTAACCTATCCATTCGCAATAGACTCATTACCGCAATGCTTTTTGCTGTCATTGTATCAACGAGTGTTGTCGCCTATGTCGGCCAAAATAGTGCCAAACAATTGCTTTCGACACGTATAGAACAATCAGATACACCCAACCTAGTACAACGGATCCGTAATGCTATTGATGGCGAAATCAACCAAATGAAAGTGGTTACGCAATCTATCGCTAATAACAGCATGATTGAACTTTGGATCGAACAAGGCGAAAGCGCTAAAGGTGAAGAGCACTTAATCCAGTATTTAACGCAAACTGCGCGTGATAATGGCTTTAGGAATGTCTCATTCGCTGATAAAAACACCCATAAATACTGGAATCAAAATGGTTTTTTACGGGTAATGGATCCAGGGCACGATAAGTGGTTCTTCCGTTTTAAAGACAATGATGAAAAGCAATCAATTAGCATCTATCATGATAGCACTGGTGGCACTGACATCATTATAAACTATAAACAAATCAATGGACTGGGAATGGCTGGAGTATCTAAACCTTATGATGCTATGGTCGCTTACCTCAACAGTTTCCAAATTGAAGAAACAGGTTTTGTTTATCTTGTCGATGGTAACGGTGTTATCAAGGTTCACAAGAGTATCGGTTATAAAGCAGAAAAAAACCTCTCTGACATTTACCCTTCAATTAATAGTCAAAAACTGCTTAATCAGAACGATTACGCCTTTGCTATCGCTGATGGACAAATGGTTGCCTCAAGCTATATTCCAAGCTTAGGCTGGTATGTTATTGCTCAGGTGCCAGAACAAGAGCTTTATGCAGGTCTTGCGACTTCGCGTAATAACATCATGATGACCTTTGTAGTCATTGCAGGACTATTCGTGATGATCAGCATCTATCTTGGTAATAGCTTAGTTCGCCCAATAAACCAGCTAGCCGATACCTTTAAAGAACTTGGCGAAGGCGAAGGCGATTTAACCCAACGCATTAATGAAGATGGCAATGAAGAGATGCGCCGCTTAGCTAAAGGGTTTAATGCATTTATCAGCAAACTACACAATGTGGTACAAGAGCTAGCTATCACCTCAGATAAAGTCAATACTGCCTCACAGCAAGTTTACACCGATGCCCTGCACTCAAAAACATCCGCTGATACTCAGCGTGATGGAGCACACCAAGTCTCCGTCGCTATTAATGAGATGGGTAGTACCATTGCAGAAATAGCCAACAACGCTTCAGTAGCTGCAAATGCAACAACCGAGGCAACGCAAAAAGCTCAACGCGCACAAACGGTTGTCGAAGAGTCTAATTCAACCATTAAAGAGATGGCATCAAACATGGAAGGAGTCTCTTCTAACATCGTTATTTTGGCTGAAAAAAGTGAATCTATTTCCAGCGTACTAGATGTTATACGAGGCATATCAGAACAAACTAACTTACTTGCACTAAACGCGGCCATCGAAGCGGCTAGAGCTGGTGAACAAGGTCGTGGCTTTGCTGTCGTTGCGGATGAAGTGAGAAGTTTAGCCCAGCGCACGAATGAATCTACCGATGCTATTCACACGATGATTTCAGAGCTTCAAAACGGTGCTAAAGCCGCTGTATCTTCTGTTCATGAAGGACGTGAGCATGCAGAACTAGGTGTTCAAGCTTCGCAACGTACCCATCAAGCACTTGAAGATATCGTTGAAAATGTTCACCATATTTCAGAGCTTAATATCCAAATTGCCACAGCCACAGAAGAGCAATCTGCAGTGATAAATGAGATTAATCAGCATGTTGTCAGTATTGGCGACAGCAGTGAAAGCAGTGCTAACGCATCGGCAAGTATTGAGAACTCTAGTGATGCACTTAAATCAATGGCAAATGACTTAGATGGGTTAGTCGGTCGATTTAAGTTGAAATAAACCCTCTCGCAGTAATAGCACCATAACTAGAATTAAAGCCAAGCTAATATAGCTTGGCTTTATTTTTAAGTCTGAATCTACAAAAAATCATCTGAAACAATAGGGACTAACACAATAAGGGAAATAGGCTGACTTAACCATGTCACAATGAATATTTGAATTTCGTTTCATTAATTGTTATTCCCCAAAGTTAACCAAGCAACAAATTGCTAGTTAGATTTAACATGTTAAGATACTGTAAGTTATAGTATAAAAGGAGTTTTTATGAAGTGTCCAAGAACGGAATCAAACTTAAAACAAGTCAAAGTAGGCGGTATCGCCGTCGATATTTCACAGGCTTGTGGTGGTGTCTTTTTTGATAATCATGAATTAGCTCACTTTGATGAGCAGCATGAAAATCGTGGAACTGTGTTAATCGACCATCTAGCGCAATTTTCCCCGCCAGCATTAGATTACTCTAAAAGAATTAATTGCCCTAAATGTACTGATATTGTCATGGCTAGACAGTTTTATAGCCCTAAGCATCAAATAGAAATTGATATTTGCCCAGGATGTGGCGGCATTTGGTTTGATTATGGTGAGCTCGCTAAATTACGCGGCTTATTTCCACATCAATCAGATAGAGAGCAGGCTGGAAAAGATTTTGAAAAAAACATGCTAGAAGATCCAATGTACCAAGCTTACTTCACTCAAATTGAACAAAAGCAATCGCTTGCTAAAAAATTGAATCGCTTCTCTCAATTTATCAATACAAGAATATTTTAATAATCCATGATTCAGTTTGGTGAGCGGGATTTATTCCAGCTCATTTTATAGAATATAAGCTAAATAAGTATGAAAATTAAGAGTTTGAAAATTTCACATATTACTTGGTGAATATAACTTGGCGAATATTACTTCTGCATCAAAAGCAATCGCTGGCAGAGTTTGACAAAATCCGATGAAGTCACAATCCCCAGTACCTTATTTTCCTCATCAACCACCGGTAAACAACCTAGTTTATTATCAATAAAATACTGCACGACAACGGTCAGAGGTTCATCTAAACCTAACTTTTGCGCCTCGGTTTCCATAATATCTGCGATGGGCGTATAACGCTCTTTTCTATCGAGTGCGCCTTGACCGTACTTGTTCAAGGTATTTAACACACTTGCTATCATCTTTTTGTGTGTCAGTAAGCCGATGAACTCTCCTGTTGTTTCACTGATAACAGGTAAATGACGCACATTACGACTTTGCATCAATAAGTGGGCATCCTTTAAGCTAGCCTGATGACTAATACAAACAGGGTTGGGTGTCATAATGTCGCTTACTTTCATCGCTTTACTCCTTAAGCTGTGACTTAATAAAGATTAATCAAAATAGGCAGAAATAGCTAGATGAAGCACTTAGTCGCTCATTTTATATTTAACGAATTAAATAGAAAGCGGACTTTTGTAGGAAATAATCAGATAAAAATATGAGGCCGAGTATAAGGAGAATGCAAACAGCTTAGAGATAAACACCAGTGATCTAGTTAACAGATTAAATCGCTGATGATGACAAGGCATAGGTTGATTTTGTAACTGTGAATTGAGTCAGATTCATTGAAAAAAAATGGTGATAAGCTCAAGCCATAATATTTTATGGAACTGATATGTTTACCCTTTTTCGGCAACGGACAATATATGTTTTTACCATACTGACGCTGTTCAGCCAGTTGGTATTTGCGAATCCGAATTTTATGATGCCAAAGGTAGGCAATCTCGCTCACTCTGACAATATAATCAGTTCTGAAACCGATGATCCCCATGACAGAAAGCTGGCACCGACTTTATTAACAACCTGCAGTTCTGCAAACCATCTACATGAAACTCTATCCAATAATAAAGCCCATCATTGTGATGGCCTAACCCCTTGCTCATCGGATTGTGATAACTGCTTTTATATCAGTATTGCTGACACTCTGTTGATGCATGAACCTTGGCAAATTTTTCATCATCCAGATAATAAAATTGTCAGCCTTACCCCCTACTTTCAATCAATACTGCCAACGCAGCACCTAAGACCTCCCATTGCTTAACCTTAACAGTAGCAACAATTAGTCACTTTATTTATAAACCACGGACACTGACATCATTCAGAACAACGTGCCCGAATCTTTAATGGAAATAAGCAATGAAAAACATAATTTATATCGTCCTAAGTCTCTTTTTAATCAGCTCGACGGTACAAGTGGCCACTGCGGCACATCATAATGTTGCCGAGCAGAAACAGTCACATGCTTGCCCAATGCATCCAGAAGTAACAGGTCAGAATGGCGATACTTGCCCTAAATGCGGCATGAATTTAGAACATGCTCACCAAGCAGATGGCGACCACTGCCCAAATAAAGGCAAGTGCGAAAAATGTGCTAACAAAGCCAAATGTGACAATTGCAAAGGGTGCAAAGGTGAAGGCAAGTGCGACAAATGTGAAAAATGCGCTAACAAAGCCAAGTGTGACAATTGCAAAGGGTGCAAAGGGTGTAAAGGTGAAGGCAAGTGCGACACATCTGAAAAATGCGCTAACAAAGCCAAGTGTGACAACTGTAAAGGGTGCAAAGGTGAAGGCAAGTGCGATAAATGTGCTAACAAAGCCAAATGCGAAAACTGTAAAGGTGAAGGAAAATGCGACAAGTGCGCTAACCAAGCCAAATGCGAAAACTGT